>CATXYA010000119.1 GCA_958403605.1 uncultured Oscillospiraceae bacterium | reverse complement strand
AACCGCGCCTTTTGAGGACTGAATTTCCTCTAAAAGGCGCGATTTTTTGTGCATCATTTTTCGGCGCGGCTATTTTGCAACAGCCCCTTTTGTTTTTTTACATGCTCTCGGGGCAGGCGACCTTCATCATGGTGAGGGCGTTGTGCAGCGCGTTTTTGGCGGCGACACACAGGGCCAGGCGGGCCTGGCACAGCGCGGGCTCGGCGTCCTTCACGCGGCAGGAATTGTAGAATTTGTGGTAGCGGTTCGCCAGCTCGGTGACGTAGCGCGTGATGCGCGCGGGGTCATAGTTCTTGGCGGCGGCGATGATCTCGCCGGGGAAATCCGCGATATGGCGGATGAGGTCCCGCTCGGCGGGCTCGGTGAGCAGGGAGAGGTCGGCCCGGTCGGCCCCGGCAAAGACGATGCCCTCCTCGGCCAGCTTTTTCAAAATGCTGCAGATGCGCGCGTGGGCGTACTGCACGTAATACACGGGGTTGTCGCTGTCCTGGGTGACGGCCTGGTCCAGGTCGAAATCGATGGAGCTGCCCGGCTCGCGCATATTGAACAAAAAGCGCGCCGAGTCGATGGGCACCTCGTCCAGCAGCTCGGACAGGCCAATGGCCTTGCCGCTGCGCTTGGACATGCGCACGGGCTGGCCGTCCTTCATCAGCCGCACGAACTGCATCAGCACCACGTCCAGCTTGCTGCCGTCCAGGCCCACGGCGTCCATGGCGCCCTTCATGCGGGCCACATGGCCGTGATGATCCGCGCCCCAGACGTCGATGGCGCGGTCGAACCCGCGCACGGCGAACTTATTATAATGGTAAGCAATGTCGGCGGCGAAATAGGTGGGCACGCCGTTGGCGCGCACCAGCACCTCGTCCTTGTCCTCGTCGGACACCTCGCCGTCCAAGCCCTTGCGGGTCACCTTGTTGGCACCGTACTTTTCAGCGTACTGCATGCTGCGGTACCAGATGGCGCCGTCCTTTTCGTAGGTGGCGCCCCGGGCGGCCAGCAGATCCAGCACGTCCTTCACCGCGCCGCTCTCGTGCAGGGAGGTCTCGCTGAACCATACGTCGTACAGCACGCGGTACTTGGCCATGTCGTCCTTGAGGCCCTGGATGTTTTTGGGCAGGGCGAAGGCGGCGATGTCCCGCTGCAGCGCCTCAAGATCACCGGTCACATAGGCGTCGCCGTGTTCGTCCGCAAAGGCCTTTGCCAGCACCTTGATATCCTCGCCCTGGTAGCAGTCCTCGGGCAGGGGCGCGGCCTCCTCGCCCTGGTACAGCTGCAGATAGCGCACCGCCAGGCTCTTGCCGAACTTCAAAATTTGGTTGCCCGCGTCGTTGATGAGGAATTCCCGCGTCACGTCATAGCCCGCCCAATCCAGCGCCGCGGCCAGGCAGTCGCCCAGCGCGCCGCCCCGGGCGTTGCCCAGGTGCATGGGGCCGGTGGGGTTGGCGGAGACGAACTCCACGTTGATCTTCTGCCCCTGGCCGTAGGCGGTGCGGCCGTAATCCCCGCCCGCCACATTGGCCGCCAGCACCACGCTGGCAAAGGCGGCGTCGGATAAAAACAGGTTGATGAAGCCGGGCCCGGCCACTTCCACCCTGTTCCAGCAGGAATGCTCCAGGCAGGGCAGATGGGCGGTGACGGCCTCGGCGATCTTGCGCGGCGCCATGCCGAACACACGGGCCGAGACCATGGCCAGGTTGGAGGCCACGTCGCCGTTTTTTACGTCGCCGGGGATCTCGGTGATGAACTCCGGCAGCTCTTTTTCCGGCAGGTCGCCCGCGGCCATGGCGGCCTGGGCGGCTGTTGTCAGCAGGGCGCGGGCCTCGTCCAGCCAGCCCTGCTTGGGGTCATACAGATGATACGCTTGTTGTAATTCCTGCTTGTACACGTTTGTTCCTCGCCTTTTCTTTATAATGTCTTTTCCCAATCTACGGTCTGCTGTGCCGGGGAAGGGCGGTCACTGCACAGGCCGCACGGTGATATCCACCTCGTTGCGGCTGATGCTGGCGGTGTCCACATCCAGCAGATAGGAAAACCGCACGCGGCCTCCGTGGTCGCCCAGGCGGCTCTCGATGGCGTCCGCCGCCACGCCCAGGCTGAGGCTGCCCACGCCCGTCTCATAATGGCATACATGGCGGCGGCCCTTTTCGATGATCAGCTGGCTGGGCGCGGGGCCGTAGCGCAGCATGCTCACCTTTTCGTCGCCCTCCACCTTCACGGTGGTCACACAGTCCTTGTAGCCCGTGGCCTCCGTCTCCTGATAGGTGATATAGTAGCTCTGCCCGCGGCGCACAAAGTTGCCGCGCGTGATCAGCTCCACATTGTCGCTTTCACCGTCCTGCTCCATGGTGCCGCGGATGGTGATGAGATAATCTTCCCGCATGCGCGTCTCCCCCTTAGACTTTGTAGCCGTCCACACTGATCTTGTCCACGCTGCCGCCGGCGTACTCGCCCAAAAACCAGCCCGACAGGCGGGCGAAGCTGGCGGTGGAATCGCTGACATAATAGCGCGCGGCGCCCTGCTGGCCGCCGCGCAGCAGGCCGGAGGCCGCCAGGCGGCGCTTGGCCTCGGCAGCGGCGGCGCGGCCGGCATCCACCACGGTCACGCCCGGGCCCATCACATCGCCGATGATGTGGGCGATGAGGGGATAGTGCGTGCAGCCCAGGATCAGCGTGTCCACACCCGCGGCCTTGACTTCCTTCAAATAATCCTGCGCCACCAGGCGTGTGACGGTGTTGTCCCCGGCGAAATAGCCGTTCTCCACCAGCGGGACGAAGAGGGGACAGGCCGTGGCCGTGATCTCGGCGTCCGGGCGCAGGGCGCGGATGGCGGCGGCGTAGCTGCCGCTGTGCACGGTAGCCTCCGTGCCGATGACGCCGATGCGGCCATTGCGCGTGGCCTGGGCCGCGGCGCCCGCCGCCGCCTGCACCACGCCGAGATACGGCACGGGCAGCGCGTCCGTGTAGGCCGCGGGCAGCGTGCTGGACACGGTGCCGCAGGCGGCCATGATGAACTTGACGTCCTGTTCCAGCAAAAACGCGATGTCCTGCTTGGCGTATTGGATGATGGTCTCCACCCCGCGCGAGCCGTAGGGCACACGGCCCGTGTCGCCGAAATAGACGATGTCCTCGCCGGGCAGGATGCGCCGCAGCTCCCGCACGGCGGTGAGGCCGCCGAGGCCGGAGTCAAAGACGGCGATGGGCCGTTCAGCCTTGGACATGGGCGTCCGCCTCCAGGCCAAGGGCGATCAGCCGGTCCAGCAGGCCCGCGTAGGTGTCGCCCGCGGCGATGCGCAGCTTGGGATACATGCTGATATCCGTGAAGCCCGGCAGGGTGTTGATCTCGTTGAGCAGCACCTTGCCCGTGCCCGCCTCCACAAAGAAATCCACCCGCGCCAGGCCGCGGCAGCACAGCGCGCGGTAGGCGCGCTCGGCAATGGCCTTCACTTCGTCCAGCTTCTCCGCGCTCAAGTGGGCGGGGATGGCCGTGCGCGAGGTGCCGGAAACGTACTTGTCATCATAGGTGTAAAACTCGGCGCTGGCTAAAATTTCGCCGGGGCGGGTGCTCACCACGTCGCTGTTGCCGTACACGGCGCACTCCACCTCCTGGCCGGTGACGGCCCGCTCAAACACCACGCGGCTGTCGTGGGCCAGGGCCAGGTCCACCGCGCGTTCCAGCTGTGCCATGTCGTGGGCCTTGGAGATGCCCACCGAGGAACCGGCGTTGGCAGGCTTCACGAAGATGGGCCAGCCCAGCTTTGCGGCCACGCCCGGGGCGATGGCGGCAAAGCTGGGGCGCTGCCACTGCTCCAAATAAGCCCATTCGCAGCGGGCGATGCCCGCCGCGTCCATCACCAGGTTGGCGGCCACCTTGTCCATGCACAGTGCGCTGCCCAGCACGCCGCAGCCCACGTAGGGCAGGCCCGCCATCTCCAAGAGGCCCTGCACAGTGCCGTCCTCGCCGTTTTTGCCGTGCAGCACGGGGAAGACCACATCCACGGGCATTTCCCGCACGCGGCTGTCCTCAAAGAGCACCAGCCCCTGTTTGCCGCTGCCAGGGCACAGGGCCGCGGGCACGCAGCCGGGGTCCTGCTCCCAGGCGCCCGTCACCAGTGCGGACACGGGGCCGGGGTAATAGAACCAGCGCCCGTCCCTGCGGATGCCCACGGGCACCACGTCATATTTTTCCCGGTCCAGGTTGTTCAGCACGCTGGTGGCGCTCATGCGGGACACCTCGTGCTCACTGGAAACGCCGCCGAACAACACGGCTACCGTCAGCTTTTTCAAAACAAATGACTCCCTTTCTGAAAGAAGCCGGGCAGGCGGGCAGGCCGCCGGTTTTGCTGCGCCCGGATCTCGCGTAAACTTTATATTACCATACTATGGCGCCTTTTGAAAGAGTATCCCTGCGAAAAATATGGAAAAAAGCGCGCGGCCGCGCTTGACGGAAAGCAGGCGATGTGCTATGATGAATTCACCTCTTTTGCGGGTTTATTTTTTTGCGCGCATTTTTCGGCGAAAGCGGATGCGCCGGCCCGATGGAAGAGGGAGGCTATTTAATGGAGGTGCCGAACAAATGAGAGTGAAGATTACACTGGCCTGCACGGAGTGCAAACAGCGCAATTACAACACGAAGAAGAACAAGAAAAACAGCCCCGACCGGCTCGAGATGAAAAAGTATTGCCGCTTCTGCCGCAAGCACACGCTTCACCGCGAGACGAAGTAAGAAAGGCGGACAAGACGTATGGCTGAAAAAACCGGTAAACAAAAGAAGGGCTTCGTCGGCACCATCAAAAGCTGGTGCGCCAACGTTGCGAAGTTCTTCCGCGATACCATCAGCGAGATGAAAAAGGTCGTCTGGCCCACCAAAAAGCAGGTCATCAACAACACGTTGGTGGTGGCGGCGGTGGTCGTCGTGGCGGCAGTCGTCATTTTCGCGCTGGATGCTGTCTTCGGGCTCGGCCTCAATTTGCTGCTCAAGACGGCGGGTTAAATTCAACAAAGGGAAAGCGGGGGTCAGTCCATGGCTGAAGACAGAGACAACCAGCCGCACTGGTACGTGGTCCACACGTATTCCGGCTACGAGAACAAGGTCCGGCAGGACCTGGAGAAAGTCATTGAAAACCGCCGCCTGCAGGACTTGATCCTGGAAGTCAAGGTCCCCATGGAGCTTGTCACGGAAATCAAGGACGGCAAAGAGCAGGAAGTGGAGCGCAAGCTGTTCCCCGGCTATGTCCTGGTGAAAATGATCATGACGGACGACAGCTGGTACATCGTGCGCAACACCCGCGGCGTCACCGGCTTTGTGGGGCCCTCTTCCAAGCCCATCCCCCTCACCGAGGAGGAAGTGGGCAAGCTCGGCTTCATGTCCACGCAGGCGAAACCCGAGTTCGCGGTGGGCGACAACGTCCAGATCATCTCCGGCCCGCTGGAAGGCTTCATCGGCCTGGTGGAGCAGCTGGATGAAAAGGCGAAAAAGGTCCATGTGAAGGTCTCCATGTTCGGCCGTGAGACACCGGCGGAATTGGACTTCACGCAGGTACAGCTGCTGTAAGGCAGATCAATTTTCGGTAAGACCCGCGCGCTGCGCGGCTTCTTATAGAGCGGGAAGGGTTTCCGCTCGTGGGAGGACCGGGCTTCCCGGTCCGCAACTTACCACAATTTTTGGAGGTGCACAAAATGGCTCAGAAGGTAGTGGGGTATATCAAGCTCCAGATCCCGGCCGGTAAAGCTACCCCGGCTCCCCCTGTTGGCCCGGCGCTTGGCCAGCACGGTGTGAACATCATGTCGTTCACGAAGGAATTCAACGAGCGCACGCAGAAAGACATCGGTTATCTGATCCCCGTGGTCATCACGGTTTATGCTGACCGTTCTTTCAGCTTCATCACCAAGACGCCGCCCGCCGCGGTCCTCATCAAGAAGGCCATCGGTATCGAAAGCGGTTCCGGTGTGCCCAACAAGACGAAAGTCGCGTCCATCACCCGCAAACAGCTGGAGGAGATCGCGACCACCAAGATGCCTGACCTGAACGCCGCCAGCCTGGAGGCTGCCGTCAAGATGGTCGCCGGCACCTGCCGCAGCATGGGCGTCACCGTCACGGACTGAAACTGAACGAACACCCGCCATT
>CATXYA010000118.1 GCA_958403605.1 uncultured Oscillospiraceae bacterium | reverse complement strand
CAGATGGATGCGTGGCAAGCCACAGAAGCGGGTAGGTGATCTGCGATGAAATTGCGGCGGAAATGGGTGATCGCCCTTTTGGTGGTGCTGGCGTCCGCGGTGATCCTGGCGGGCGGCGCCTCTTATGTGTTAGGTGTCCGGGACGCCTTGTGGACCAAGGCTGTTACGGATATTCTGGAGGTGACGGCGCAGGGCCGTCACGCATTGGATACTTATTTGGAAAAGGACCAGGAGACGCTGCATTTGTTGGCGCAGAAGCTCGAAAAGGAGCGTTCCGGGGACGGCCAGGCGCTGCGGGCCGATCTGGCCCTTTTCAGTGCGGACGGCGCCTCTTATTTTTGCGCCGATCTGACGCACGGTATGGCCGCCACCGCCGATCTGGCCGGCTATCCGCTGGCGGCGGCGGAGCTGCAGGCCTTTCAGGCGCTGGAGGGCCAAGGGGTGCGCAAGCCATTTTTGGACGGTTATGCCGGCGTGCGGACCTTTGGCATTTATGCGCGCTTCACCTTTGCGGACGGCGCGGCGGGCTATGTGCAGAAATCCCAGCCTTTAGCGGAGCTGGCGGAGCGCTTCTCGCTCTCCTTTTATAACGACACCGGCTTTTCCTATGTGGTGGACCAGGACGGCGAGATCCTCATCCGCTCCCAGCACCGCAACAGCAACCGCACCTTCCAAAACCTGTTCGACATCATCGACCTGCAGGGCAACGACGCGCAGGCGGTCGCCTCGTTCCGTTCCGCTTTGGCGGAGGGCAAGCGCGGCGTGGCGCGCTTCCGGTATCAAAAAGAAGATTATGTCTTCTGCTATGTGCCCATGGAGAGCGCGGCGGGCTGGTATGTGGTGTCCATCATCCCCAACAGCGTTATTATGGAACAGGCCAACGTCATCATCCAGGATTCCCAGATCCTGATGCTGCTCATCGCGATCTGCATTTTAGTGCTGACGGCCTTTTTCCTCGTCTACCGGGATTCCACCAGCCGCGTGCTGGCCGCCGAGGAGAAGGCCCGCAAAGCCGCCGAGAGCGCCAACGCGGCCAAAAGCCGCTTCCTTTCCAACATGTCCCACGACATCCGCACGCCGATGAACGCCATCATCGGCATGACGAAGCTGGCGTCGGACCACGCCGGGGAGCCGGACAAGGTGCAGGAATACCTGAAAAACATCGATTCCTCCGGCCAGCTGCTGGTGGGGCTGATCAACGATATCCTCGACCTGTCGAAGATCGAGAGCGGCAAAATGACGCTGAACAACGACAATGCCTCCCTGGAAAAGCTGCTGGCGAACTTGGTGAGCATCATGCAGCCCACCGTGGCCAAAAAGGGACAGAAATTTGACATCCGCCTGCACGGCATCCAGCATGAGACGCTGTGCTTTGATTCCCTGCGCCTGAACCAGGTGCTGCTGAACCTGCTGTCCAACGCCGTCAAATTCACTCCTCCGGGCGGTGCCATCGGCGTGGACGTGACCGAGCGGCCCTCCCCGCGGGCGGGATACAGCCATTTCACCTTCCATGTGGCCGACACGGGCATCGGCATTCAGCCGGAATTTCTCAAGGACGTCTTCCAATCGTTCACGCGGGAGCAGGACAGCCGCGTCAACAAGACCGAGGGCAGCGGCCTGGGCATGGCCATCACCAAAATGATCGTGGACATGATGGAGGGCACCGTCGCCGTACGCAGCACGCCGGGCAAGGGCACCACGTTCACCGTGGACGTGGACCTGCTGTTGGCGCCGGAGGCCCCGCTGGAGCCCCTGCCCTGCCTGCGGGTGCTGGCGGCGGACGACGACCCCGCCACCTGCCGCTCCGCAGAGGAATTCCTGCGCGAGCTTGGCATGCAGGCGGACGTCACCGGCGGGGGCCGGGACGCCGTGGACAAAGCATTGGCCGCCCATGCCGAGGGCCGCGATTACGACCTGATCCTGCTGGATTGGAAAATGCCGGACCTCAACGGCCTGGACGCTGTGCGGGAGATCCGCCGCCAGACGGGCCGCGAGATCCCGGTCATCGTTTTCTCCGCCTACGACTGGGCGCGCATCGCGCCCGAGGCCCTGGCGGCGGGCGTGGACGGGTTTGTGCAGAAGCCGTTTTTCAAATCTACCCTCAGCCGCTGCATCCGCCATTATGTGCTGCATGAGGAAGGGCTGCCCCAGCCGCAGGGCGAGGATGTGCAGCTGACGGGGCGGCACATCCTGCTGGCCGAGGACAACGAGCTCAACCAAGAGATCGCCCGGGAACTGCTGGAAAGCGCCGGGGCGCAGCTGGAGATCGTCGGCGACGGCAAAGCCTGCGTGGAGCGCTTCTCCCAGACCGTGCCCGGCGCCTTTGACCTGATCCTGATGGATATCCAAATGCCCATTATGAACGGCTATGAGGCCGCGCGGCGCATCCGCGCCCTGCCGCGGCCCGACGCGCGCACCATCCCCATCTTCGCCATGACAGCGGACGCTTTTGCCGAGGATATCGCCGCCGCCAAAGAGGCGGGCATGGACAGCCATTTGGCCAAACCCCTGGATATCCCGGCCATGCTGCTGGAGATCCAGAAATACCTGGGGCCGGCCCCGGAAGGGCCGCCGGCCTCCTAAAGAGGAAAAGGAAGCGACACGTTTGAAACAGGAGACGGCGATCTATACGCTGATCGAAGAATACTACGAAGCCCGCATCACCATGGGCTTCTACCGGGATGGGGACAGCCTGCCCTCCATCGCGGACATCTGCACGATGTTCCGCGTGGCGCCCGCCACGGCGCGTGCGGCCCTGCATTCCCTGGAAAAACAGGGGTACCTGCGCATCGACGCCCGGCGCACCGCCAAGGTCATCGACCGGGCGGACCCGGCGGCCAAGACGCGCAGCGCCGCCGTCTATTTCGCGGAGCGCGAGGACGGCATGCGGGAGATCTTCAAGGGCGCGCAGCTGTTGTTTGAGCCGCTTTGGCAGCAGGGCATCGCGGTGTGGGGCAAGGAGCACTGGCAGCTGCTGGCACAGTCGCTGGCGGTGCCGCCGCGGGCGCTCACCCTGCCGGTGCGCTGTTACGCCCTTGTTTTGGACACGCTGCACAACGGCCTGGCTCTCAATTTTTTCTGGGAAGTCATTCGCTACCTGCGCTTCCCCTACCTGCTGCCGCCCGCGCGCCCCGGCGCGCAGGAAAAGCTGCCGCTGCCCGACGAGGGGGAGCAGGCCTGGACGGATTGGCTGGGCCAATACCTGATGACGCTGTTCACCGCCCGTCAAAAAGACCTGTTCGCTTTTCTCGAAGAGACCAAGGCGGAGCTCCGGTTGGAGCAGACGCCGCAGATCCCCTTTTGCTGGAACATCTACCACCGCCGGCCGCAGCTTTGCTATTCGCTGGTGGCACAGCTGCTGCGCGGTATCGCGGCCCGGCGGCTGACGGCGGGGGAGTATCTGCCCTCCCTGCCGCAGCTGGCCCGGCAGACGGGCACCTCCGTCAGCACCGTGCGCCGGGCCCTGCGCATTTTGGAGGCGCTGGGCATGACGGAATCCCAGCAGGGCAAGGGCACGCTGGTATGCCCTGCGCCTGTGCGGCTGGACATTGCGGTGCCCGAGGTGCAGGAGGGGCTGCGGTTCTACCGTGAGGCGCTGCAAATGCTGGCGCTCACCATCCGCGGCGTCTGCGCCGCCACTCTGGAAGCGGTGCCCGCCGGTGCGCGCGCGGCCCTGCGGCAAAAATTCCTGCTGCTGGTGGAGCAGGGGCAAAGCCAGTATTCCTTTGAGAGCTGACTTGCCTTCATCGCCGCCCAAGGCCCCTCGGCCCTGGTGCGGGAGTGCTATGGCGAACTGCGCGCGCTGCTGTCCTGGGGCTATCCCCTGGCATTGTACCGCCTGGACGCGCAGCGCCTGAACGAAGCCTACCATGGCATCCTCCGGCGCGCCGCCGCCTGTCTCCAAGGCGAGGACTGGGCGGGCTTTGCCGCCGTGTGGGAGGAGCTGATGGTGCAGGAGGAGCACAACGTCGACCTATGGTTCGCCCAGAACGGCCTCGCCGCCCTCATCCCCGTCCCCGGCGCCCCGGCGGCGCTTTCTGCGGGCGGCCCCGCGGAAAAAACAGCGCCGATTTGATGAAAGTGCTTGCAAACGGGCGCGCTTTTGCGTAGAATGAAGTTGCCGCCTTTTGCAAGGCGGACTTGTAAGAATCAAAGGAGGAAGCGTTTTGGAACCCGTTGGACGAAGTATGGAACCGCGAACGGCCGGCCCCGAGCCCGGCGGTGCACGCAAGACGCTTTCAGCCTGAACCTTTTGTGCAGGCCGTGAGCGCTGCTTTTTGTGCTCACCGCCGCCCTTGATAGCCGGACAGCCGCGGAGTTTTCTCCGCGGTTTTTTTTGGTGGAAGCAGGCCCGTCCCGCTCCCGCCCGCCGTGCGCGACCCTGTGTTCGTCCTCCCTGAAACTAGGCTAAGGAGGAAACACAATGATCCAGAATTATGATGCCGCGGCGCTGGTGGCGCTGCTGAACGCCCGGTCCTACAAGGCGCTGCGCGAGGCGCTGCTGGCGCTGAACGAGGTGGACATCGCCGAATTTTTGGGCACCCTGGACAGCGAGGGCGCCGTGCTGGTCTTCCGCATGCTGCCCAAGGAACTGGCCGCCGAGGTCTTCGCCGAACTGGAGCCCGAGCAGCAGCAGCTGATCGTCACCACCGTGACGGACGCCGAGCTGGCCGTCATCGTGGACGACCTGTTTGTGGACGACGCCGTGGACCTGCTGGAGGATATGCCTGCCAGCGTCGTGAAGCGCATTTTGAAAAACGCCTCGCCGCAGAGCCGCGGCCTGATCAACCATTTCCTGAAATACCCCGAGAATTCCGCCGGCAGCATCATGACCGCCGAGTTCACCGACCTGCGCCCGGACATGACCGTCGCCCAGGCGCTGGAGCACATCCGCCGCACCGGCGAGGACCGCGAGACCATCTACACCTGCTACGTGGTGGGCGCGCGGCGCAGGCTGCTGGGCGTCGCCACCGTGCGCGCCCTGCTGCTGGCCCAGGATACCCAGCTGGTGCGGGAGATCATGGAGGACCACGTGATCTCCGTCACCACCTCCACCGACCAGGAGGAGACGGTGCAGCTGCTGAACCGCTACAACTTCCTCTCCCTGCCCGTGGTGGACACGGAGGGCCGCCTGGTGGGCATCGTCACCGTGGACGACGCCGTGGACATCATGGAACAGGAGGCCACGGAGGACTTTGAGAAGATGGCCGCCATGGCCCCCTCGGAAAAGCCCTATCTGAAAACCGGCGTGTTCGACCTGGCCCGCCACCGCATCGTGTGGCTGCTGGTGCTGATGATCTCCGGCATGATCACCGGCGGCATTTTGGGGCATTACGAGGCGGCCTTCGCCACCCTGCCGCTGCTGGTCACCTTTATTCCCATGCTCACGGATACCGGCGGCAACGCGGGCAGCCAGTCCAGCACGCTGGTCATCCGCGGCCTGGCCGTGCAGGAGATCGGCCTGGGCGACTGGCTGCGGGTGCTGTGGAAAGAATTGCGCGTCAGCCTGCTGGTGGGCGTGGTGCTGAGCGCCGTCAACTTTGTGCGGCTGCTGCTCACTTACCCCGGGCAGACGATGATCGCCCTCACCGTTTCCATCACCATGGTGTTCACCGTGCTGGTGGCCAAGACCATCGGCGGCATCTTGCCCCTGCTGGCCAAGGCCTGCCGCATGGACCCCGCCATCATGGCCTCGCCCCTCATCACCACCATCGTGGACGCGGTGTCCCTGGTTATATACTTCACCGTGGCGCAGCTGCTGCTGCCTATTTGAAACGCGGACGGCAAAAAAGGGGCAGGCTCGTGCGCGCCCCCTCATCCGTCAGCCGCTTCGCGGCTGACACCTTCCCCCACCGGGGCAATGTCATCAACTTAAGGATTCTTTGTCCTAAAAGTAATTCGGTGGAGGGTCGAATATCAGGAAGGATCCCTGTATCCTGCTCACTGCTTCGCATTTCGCCGAAGAAATATTCTTTCTCGGTCCCGAGAAAGAACCAAAGAGGGACCAGGGGGCATTGCGAGGCCCCCTGGCAACCCCCACGCTAAACAAGGAGGGTCCAGCGGGCACGCTCACTAACAGCACTTGGCACCATAACGTTCGCTCAATGCTGCGCATTGGCCCGCAGGGCCGAATTTCAAAATGGGGACTTGCGTCCCCAAGCCCCTGTGAAAGGCATGGTTGCTTTCCTTCT
>CATXYA010000117.1 GCA_958403605.1 uncultured Oscillospiraceae bacterium | reverse complement strand
CCGGCGTGTCCGTGCGCGTCGGCTCCGCAAGCCCCCGCGCCTTTTGATGGAAAGCGAGGCTGGCCTGCAGATCACGCACATTGCCATTATCGTGGGCGAATGTGAAGCGCCTCAATCGCTCCCCCTTTCCATGCGGCAGCAATTTTCAAAAACCGTCACATGTAGATTTATTATAGCCGAATCCTTGGTCCTTTGCAACCAAGAACCTGTAAAAATGCGCGAGATTTCACATCTGAATTGTGTTTTCGACCAATGTATGTTAAAGTATTACTGAAATTTTTTCCAATGATCGGAGTGACACGGATGGAGCCTTTGGATTACCCGTTCGACGCCGGCCTGATCCTGCAGAAAAAGCGCCGTTTGCGGCGCCAGCTGCTGGAGCAGCCCGGCCTGCTGGACAAAAAAGTGGCCGTGCTCAGCGGCTCTACCGTGGGCGAGGTGCTGCCCGTGCTGGAGCTGTTTCTGCTCAACGAGGGCATCCGCCCTGCCTTTTGGGAGGGCGGTTACGGCCTGTGGTATGAAAACCTGCTGTTCGACGACGGGGCTCTGGCGGCCTTCGCGCCCGACATTCTCTATCTGCACACCACAGTGCGCAACGTGCAGAATTTCCCCGGCCCCGCCGACAGCCCCGCCGAGGCCGAAGAAAAATTCGCCGCCGAGCGTTCCCGCTGGCAGACGGCCTGGCAGGCGGCCGCCGCTTTGGGCTGCGCCGTCGTCGTGAACAACTTTGAGCTGCCCGACACCCGCGTGCTGGGCAACCTGTCCGGCGTGGATGCGCGCGGCGCCGTGCGCTTTGTGCGGCGGCTGAACGAGGTGCTGGCCGAATTTGCCGTGCGGACGCCCAACTTTTACGTCAACGACCTCAACTGGCTGTCCGCCAGCATCGGGCTGGACCGCTGGCATTCCCCGCAGATGTGGTACGCTTACAAGTATGCGCTGGACACGGAATGTATCCCCGCGCTGTGCCATTCCCTGGCCTGCATCATCAAAAGCCTGCTGGGAAAAAATAAGAAGGCCCTGGCGCTGGACCTGGACAACACCCTGTGGGGCGGCGTCATTGGGGACGACGGGCCCGAGGGCATCCGCCTGGGCGAGGAGGACCCCGCGGGCCGCGTGTACACCGACCTGCAGCGCTATTTGAAAGACCTTGCCGGGGCGGGCGTGCTGCTGAACGTGTGCAGCAAAAACGAGGAGGCCCTGGCCAAAGAGGGGTTCGCCCGCGCCGACAGCGTGCTGAAGGAGGACGATTTCGTCTGCTTCAAGGCCAACTGGGAGCCCAAGCACCAGAATCTCGCCGCCATGGCCGCCGAGATCAACCTGCTGCCCGAGAGCTTCGTCTTTTTGGACGACAACCCCGCCGAGCGCGCTTTGGTGCGCCGGGAGCTGCCCGGCGTGGCCGTGCCGGAGCTGGACGTGCCGGAAGCTTATCTGCGCGCGCTGGACCGCGCCGGGTACTTCGAGGCGACGGCCCTCTCCGCCGACGACCGCAAGCGCGGCGAGATGTACAGGGAGAACGCCCGCCGCGCCGCCGCGCAGAGCGCCTTCGGCAGCTATGCCGATTATTTGAAAAGCCTTGCCATGCGCGCGGAGATCGGCCCCTTCGACGAGGCCCATTTGGAGCGCATCACCCAGCTGATCAACAAAACGAACCAGTTCAACCTCACCACCCGCCGCTACACCCCCGCCGAGGTGGCGCACATCGCCGCCGACCCCGGCTATGTGACGCTGTACGGCCGCCTGACTGACAAGTTCGGCGACAACGGCATCGTCACGGCGCTCATCGGCAAAAAGGACGGCGCGCAATTGGACATTGAGCTGTGGATCATGAGCTGCCGCGTCTTCAAGCGCGATCTGGAAAAAGCCATGTTCGACCGGCTCACGGACGTGTGCCGCGCGGCGGGCATCACCGCCCTCACCGGCACCTACCTGCCCACGGCCAAAAACTTGTTTGTCAAGGATTTTTATGATACAATGGGCTTTGTAAAGACCGCCGAAAACGACGGCGTAAAACAATACCGTTACGAAGTGCCCGCCGCCCCGGCGCCGCTGTGCGGCGTCATTGCGGTCCAGGCGCTGTGACAAAAGGAGTTTGCCAATGATGGACCCTGAACAGCTGCTGGCGGAAGTGCAGGAGCTCTTCCGCGATAATTTTGACGACGACGCCATCGTCCTCACCCGCGAAACGACTGCCGACGACATCGAGGACTGGGACAGCCTGGAGCAGATCAACCTGCTGACGGCCATCAAAAAGAAGTACAATATTCCTCTGACGCTCAGCGACACCCGCGATCTAAAAAACGTGGGCGATATGATCGACCTGATCGTCCGGCTGTCGAAATAATTCACAAAAAAGCGGGCGCTGCCCGCTTTTTATGATTGCGGAGGTATTTTTATGAACCACTTTGCCTTCCGGGACCTCTCTGTGGGCCAAACGGCGTCCTTCACCCACACCGTCACCGAAGAGGACATGGCGCTGTTCTGCCGCCTGACGGGCGACGTCAGCCCCATCCACATGGACACGGACTATGCCGCCGGGCGCGGCTATCCGGGCCGCGTGGTGTACGGGATGCTGGGCGCCAGCCTGTTTTCCACGCTGGCGGGCGTCTATCTGCCCGGCGAGCACTGCCTGCTGCACAGCGTGGAGGCCAAGTTCGCCAAGCCCGTGTTCATCGGCGACACACTCACCGTCACGGGCGAGGTGACGGAGCTGGACGACACCTTTTCCGAGGCCACCGTAAAGGCCACCGTCACCAATGAGGCAGGCAAGCGCGTCATCCGCGGCAGCTACAAGGCCGGGCTGGCCAAATAAAGGAGGAACAAGCTGATGGGCAACATTTATTTGATCACCGGCGCGTCCAGCGACGTGGGCGCGGCCCTCATCCGGCGGCTGTACCGGGAGGGCGACGTCTTCATCGCCCAGGGCTGCGGCGACCTGGCGCAGATGGCGCCGCTTTGCGCCGAGCACAAGGGCGCCATCCAGACCTATGATGTGGACCTCACCGACGGCGAGGCGCTGGACCTCTTCATCGGGGATGTGCAGCGCCGCTTCGGCGCACCCACGCATCTCATCCACCTGCCCGCGCTGCGCGTCGTCAACACGAAGTTCAAAAAATTCGACGAGGACCGCTTCGAGCGGGACCTCAGCGTCCAGGTGCGCAGCGCCATCCGCCTGTGCAAGGCGTTTTTGCCCGCCATGGCGAAGGAAAAGCGCGGGCGCGTGCTGTTTATGCTGACGAGCTATCTCATCGGCATGCCGCCGCGCAACACCGCCGCCTATGTCACGGCCAAAAGCGCCTTGCAGGGCCTGGCGAAAAGCCTGGCCGCCGATTACGCGCCCTTCGGCGTCACCGTCAACTGCGTGGCGCCTTATATGATGGAGACGAAATTCCTGACGGACACCAGCGAGCTCATTGTGCAGGGCTCCGCCGAGGCCAACCCCATGAAGCGCAACGCCCGGGTGGAGGATGTGGTGCCCGCCATGGCGTTTCTTTTGAGCGACGAGGCCGGGTTCATCACCGGCGTCACGCTGCCCATTACCGGCGGGGCCAACGCCTTATGAGCGCCGCGGTGGCCTGCCGGCTGGCGCGGCCGGATGAAAAAGACGCCGTCGTGCGCTTTCTCGACGAGCACTGGGGCGAAAAGCACCCGCTGGTGCATCTGCCGGAGTTCTTTTCCTTTTATTATGACCACGGCGACGGGCTGCAATTCGCCTTTGCCGAGGATGAGAGCGGGCCGGTGGCTGTGGTGGGCTATATTTTGGCCGACCACGCGCAGCACCCGGACATCTGGGTGTCCATCTGGTGCGCCAAGAAAAAGCACAACGGCGCCGGGCTGGAGCTGATGGCCGCCCTGCCCGGTTTGACGGGCGCGCGGGTGATGGCCTGCAACAACATCCGCCCCAAGACCATGGCGTTTTACGAATTTCTGGGCTACACCGCCGCCCGCCTGCCCCACTACTACCGCCTGGCGGACAAGGATGCCTACCGGGTGGCCCGGGTGGCGCAGAAAGTGCT
Source organism: uncultured Oscillospiraceae bacterium (assembly GCA_958403605.1). Taxonomy (GTDB): domain Bacteria; phylum Bacillota; class Clostridia; order Oscillospirales; family Ruminococcaceae; genus Ruthenibacterium. The sequence continues at coordinate 2,188 of CATXYA010000117.1, read as the reverse complement.
TCTGCCCGTGGGCGAGGGCCCCGCTTTGCGGCGTGTGCCCGATGAAGCCGCCCTGGCCGCGTGCTATACGCCTGACCCGGCGCTGCGCCCCTATAAAGACCTGTGGTATCTCGCCCGCCGCTATTTCCACTACCCGCGCCAGCAGTACGACGTCTGGCAGCTGGACGGCGCGCTGCTGGTGACGCGCACCGTGGACGTGGACGGCGCCCGCGTGCTGCGCGTGGTGGACTACGTGGGCGCACCGGAGCGCTTCCCCTCTTCCGGCCCCGGCATCGACTGCCTGCTGCGCGAGAGCGGCGCCGAGTACGCCGATTGTTACTGCGCGGGCCTCCCCGCGGCCACCATGGCCGCCGCCGGCTTTGCCGAGCGCCGGGAGGACTGTCCCAACATCCTGCCCAACTACCTGACGCCGCCGCTGTACGAAAACACGGAGTACTATTACTTCACCAGCGACCCCGCAAATTTTATGATGTTCAAGGCCGACGGCGACCAGGACCGCCCCAATCTTCCGCTGGCTCCCTGACCGCCCCCAGAAGACTTTTATAAAAACACGCCCCGTAGCAGCCGTGAGCCGGTTGTTGCGGGGTGTTTTTGTGCCCTGGTGAAGGGATACCATGTAGGGAACGCCGTCCCCGGCGTTCCGCCTCCATGGAGTGCGCGGACGGTTTGCCACCCAGATGGACCCGTGCGGTGACAGGGTCCTCCTGTCAAAATGTCAATCATGCGGTCACGCGTACCCTGCACCACGGAACGCCGGAGACGGCGTTCCCTACCGCGAGGGACGTCTGTCCGAAAAAACAGGTTCCTGCCTTTTTTGTGAAAAGCTTTCCGCTGCTGCCTCGTCTTAAAGGGTGAACAAGCAAATGGAGGCACGGGAACATGAAGAAAACCATCGAGATCGCGGTCAAGGAGACGCAGCCCGCCCTGGGATTGACCGGGGAAGAGGCCGAGGCCCGGCGCGGCGCGGGCTTGGACAACGCCCCACCCAAGGCGCTGAGCAAGCCGGTCTGGCGCATCGTCACCGACAATGTCCTGACGCCGTTCAACTTTTTATTCTGCCTGCTGGCGGCGTGTCTGGCCGCCGTGGGGTCCTACAGCGATATGCTGTTTTTGGGCGTGATCTTCTTCAACACCGTCATCGGCATCGTGCAGGAGCTGCGCGTGAAGCAGGCGCTGGAAAAGGTTTCGCTGCTGGACGAAGCCCCCGTCACAGCCGTGCGGGACGGCAAGGAGATTCCCCTGCCCTCCGCCCTGCTGGTGCGCGACGACATCGTGAAGCTGCGCGCCGGCTGCCAGGTGCCCGCGGACGCCGTGGTGTGCGCCGGGCAGCCCGAGGTGAACGAGGCCCTGCTGACGGGCGAGGCCGACGCCGTGGAAAAAGCCCCCGGCGACGCGCTGCTCTCCGGCAGCTTTTTGGCGGCGGGCACCTGCACCGCCCGCCTCACCCGCGTGGGCGCCGAGGCCTACGCCGCCCGCCTGGCCCACGAGGCCAAGCGCCCGAAGAAATACCGCTCTGAGATGATGGCCTCGCTGGATAAGCTGGTGCGCATCGTGGGGTTTCTGCTGGCGCCTTTGGGCATCGCCATGTTCCTCAAACAATATCTGCTGCTGCACACCGGCTTAAAATATGCCGTCACCAGCACCGTGGCCGCCATGATCGGCATGGTGCCCGAAGGGCTGTATCTGCTGACCAGCGTCGCCCTGGCCGTGGGCGTGCTGGCCTTGGCCAAACGGCGCACCTTGGCGCGGGAGCTCTCCTGCATCGAAAGCCTGGCCCGCGTGGATGTGCTGTGCCTGGATAAGACGGGCACGCTGACCGAGGGCCGTATGGAAGTGGCAGGCACACTGCCCGCCGAAGCGGACGAAGCGGGGCTGAAAACGGCGCTGGCGGCCTTTTTGGCCGTGAGCGAGGACGATAACGCCACCGCCCAGGCGCTACGCGCCTTTGCCGGGCCGCTGCCCGCAGTGCCCAGCACGCGGGGCCGCATCCCCTTCTCCTCCGCCCGCAAATGGTCTGCCTGTGAGACGGGCTCGGGCTGGCTGGTGCTGGGTGCGCCCGATGTGGTGCTGGGCGAAATGGTGCCGCAGCTGCAAAACGCGCTGGCCCGCGGCATGCGCGCCCTGGTGCTGGCCGAGGTGGACGGACGCCCCGGCGAGCGCGTCACCGATGCCCGCCCCTTGGGTTATT
>CATXYA010000116.1 GCA_958403605.1 uncultured Oscillospiraceae bacterium | reverse complement strand
GAGGGCCTAAAGTCTGATAGATAACAAAAAATGGACTATCTGATTTTCAAAATCAGATAGTCCATTTTTGTTGGAGTAATGAAAAGTGTTGCCAAATCGTTGCCACAGCGGGAGTTAGGCGCTGAAAAAGCCCGGTATTACTGGCTTTTTTCGGCCTGTGACATCATTCCCACTCAATGGTTCCGCTGGGCTTTGGGGTCAGGTCGTACAGCACACGGTTGACGCCCTTTACCTCTTCGGTGATGCGCTTGGTGATCTTTTGCAGCAGTGCAAAAGGCACGTCCTCCACGGTGGCCGTCATGGCGTCCACGGTGTTCACCGCGCGCAGGATGACGGGCCAATCGAAGGTGCGCGCGCCGTCGTGCACGCCCACGGATTTGAAGTCGGGCACCACGGTGAAGTACTGCCACACCTTGCCCTCCAGGCCCGCGGCGGAGAACTCCTCCCGCAGGATGGCGTCGGATTCGCGCACCGCCTCCAGGCGGTCCCGGGTGATGGCGCCCAGGCAGCGCACGCCCAGGCCCGGGCCGGGGAACGGCTGGCGGTACACCATGCTGTCGGGCAGGCCCAGCGCCTTGCCGCAGGCGCGCACCTCGTCCTTGAACAGCATTTTCAGCGGCTCCACCAGCTCAAAGCCCAAGTCCTCCGGCAGGCCGCCCACGTTGTGGTGGGATTTCACGGCCTTCACGGTCTTGGTGCCGCTCTCAATGATATCGGGGTAGATGGTCCCCTGACCCAAAAAGCGGATGCCGTCCAGCTTGCGGGCTTCTTCTTCAAACACGCGGATGAACTCCGCGCCGATGATCTTGCGCTTGCGCTCCGGCTCCGCCACCCCGGCCAGCTTATCGAGGAAGCGGTCCACCGCGTCCACGTAGATGAGGTTGGCGTCCATCTGATGGCGGAACACCTCCACCACCTGCTACGGCTCGCCCTTGCGCAGCAGGCCGTGGTTGACGTGCACGCAGGTCAGCTGCTTGCCGATGGCCTTGATGAGCAGCGCCGCCACGACAGAGGAATCCACGCCGCCGGACAGCGCCAGCAGCACCTTTTTGTCGCCCACCTGCCGGCGGATCAGGTCCACCTGGTCGGCGATGAAATTGTCCATGTTCCAGTTGGCCTCGGCGCCGCAGGTGCCGAACACAAAATCGCGGACGGCGTCTTTGCGCGCGGCCTCGTCCTGGGGCCAGGGCTTGCCGCCTTTATGATCGGCGCACAGCACGGGCAGGCCGCAGCCGTAGACTTCCTCCCGCGCGTCGATCTCCACGCCGTCCACCACGCGGTTGGGGCCGCCGTTCAAAATGACGCCCTTCACATTGGGCAGCGCGTTCAGCTCCGCCAAGGTGATGTCATGGGGGTGGATCTCACTGTAGACGCCCAGCGCGCGGACCTCCCGGGCCAAGCGGGGATTTTCTTCGCTGCCCAGGTCCAAAATCACGATCATGTCTTGCTTCACAAAGAAGCCTCCTCTGTAAGAATTTCCGCATCTATCTTACCACGAGTGACGCTGCTGATACAAGAGGATTCGCCCGTTTTTCGCCAAAATCCAAGGATTTTTGACGCGGTCAGCGCCGTTCCAAAAGCTCCCGCACCAGTTGGGCCGCCGTCATAGCCGCCTGGGCCAGCGGGAGCTTCCGCTGGAGGCTTTTGTCCCGGGAGACGAGCTCCGCCACCTGCTCTTTGCAGTTGCGGGGGCTCACGATGAGGCGCAGAGGCACGCCCAGCAGGTCGGCGTCGGAGAACATGACGCCCGCGCTGACACTGCGGTCGTCAAAAAGCACCTCCACGCCTTGGCGCTGCAGCGCCTCATAAAGCGTCTCCGCGCATTGCTTGACCTGGGCGTCGTCCGCGCGCACGGCGCAAAGATGCACCTGCCAGGGGGCGATGGCCATGGGCCAGATGGGGCCGTGGTCGTCGTGATGCGCCTCACAGACCGCGGCGGCAAGCCGCCCGATGCCGATGCCGTAGCAGCCCATGACCGGGTTGCGGGACTCGCCGTTTTCATCGGTGTAGACCATGCCCATCGCCTGGGTGTATTTGGTGCCCAGCTGAAAAATATTGCCCACCTCGATGCCCCGAGAAATGGTGATGCCTTCTTTCCCGCAGTGGGGGCAGATGCCGCCCTGCTGGATTTTGGAAAAATCATGATATGTCACCGGGCCCAGATCCCGCGCCATGTCGAGGCCCATATAGTGATAGTGGGGGCGGTTGGCGCCGCAGCACAGGCCGCTGGCGCCCTCTAACGAGCGATCAAAGAGCACGGTGACAGGATCTCTGTCCAGCCCATAGGGGCCGATAAAACCGGCTGTCAGGCCGCTCTCCGGCGTGATGACCGCGGGGTGCACCTCCTCGCCCAGCGCATGGGTGAGCTTGGTCTCATTGACCTCCAGGTCCCCGCGCAGGAACAGCACCACATAGCGATCATCGGCGCTGCGCTGGTAGACCACGGCCTTGCAGACGCGCTGTTTTTCGCAGTTCAAAAAGGCACAGACCTCGTCGATGGTGGCGGCGCCGGGCGTGGGCACTAAGGTCAGCATTTCCGAGCATCCGCCCTCTGTCTTTGAGACGATGCACTCCGCCGCCTCCAGATTGGCGCGGTAGCCGCATTCCGGGCAGATGGCGATGGAATCCTCCCCCACGGGAGTCAGCAGCATGAATTCATGGGAGAGATCGCCGCCCATCATGCCGGAGTCTGAGGCCACCGAGACCACCTCCGGCAGGCCCGCGCGGGCGTAGATGCGTTCATAGGCTTGGTGGCAGCGGGTGTAATATTGTTCCAGGTCCTCCTGACTGGTGTGGAAGGAATAGGCGTCCTTCATGGTGAACTCGCGCACCCGGATGAGCCCCGCCCGCGGACGTGCCTCGTCCCGGAATTTTGTCTGGATCTGATAGATCATGAAGGGGTATTTCGTGTAGCTTTGGCCGTATTCCCGCACCAGCTGCACCGCCGCCTCTTCGTGCGTCATGCCCAGCACCAGCGGGCTGCCGCTGCGGTCGGCGAAGCGCAGCAGCTCCTTGCCGATGCTTTCGTACCGGCCCGATTCCTGCCACAGCGACGCGGGCATGACCACGGGAAACTGCACCTCCTGCCCGTCCAGCGCGTCCATTTCCTCGCGGATGATCTGCTCGATCTTGCGTGTGATGCGCCGCAGCGGCAGGTAGGAAGAAAAGATGCCATTCGCCACATACTTCATGTAGCCGCCGCGCAGCATCAGCGCGTGGCTGTCCACCACGCAGTCCGCGGGCCGCTCCTTGAAGCGGTCCCCCACCAGTTTTTCCAGTCTCATCTGCCGTCTCTCCTTTTTTCCTATCTAAAAAATAAAAAAGCCCTGGGCCGGTCAATGACCAGCCTAGGGCGAACTGCTTTCAGTCCGTGGTACCACCTAGCTTTGGAACGATTCCACACTCATTCGCACGGGGCGCAGGGCCCGATGCGTTTCCCCTGTAACGGGAGGCCCCGGCGCCGCCTACTGGAAAGGTGTCCCCCTTCGTTCCGCGCGCAGTTCAAAGATGGGTTCGGCATCCGTTCCTGAAAGGCTTGCACCGCCCGCCTTCTCTCTGCAATTCCCGGATGCATACTATTTCTTATCATCACTTTTTCTGATTCGATTTTCATCATCATAGCACAAGCCGCAAAAAAATGCACGGTTTATTTTTGCGCCTGTTCTGTGTTCAGTTCCTCTACCACCGCGCGCCAGGCGGATTCCGGCAGATCCGGCCACGCTGCCGGCAGGCCCAGGCGGCGGCAGCGCGCCAACACCCGTTCCAGTACTTCAGCGTGGGATACTTCCCCCGTCAGCAGCAGATGCCGGGTCACAGCATACCAGGAGGGCGCCTGCTGGGCAAGCTGTTCCTCGTCCAGCTCCGCCAAGGCCTGCTCCACATCATAGGGCAGCGTGACAAACTCCGGCTCCCAGGCCCCGCGGACACCATGCAGCAGCAAGCATTGCGTTTGGCCGCCGCTGTGCAGCGGCACACCCACCGCGCCGGGGTTGAGCACCTGCACGCCGTTTCTTTCGTACTGGACCTGGATATGGAAATGGCCGCACAGGACCAGCGGCGCCGTGATGCGGGCCGTCAGCGCATCGGTGCCCGGCAGATCCGGACGCATGCTCTCGTTCACCCGGAAAGGCGAGCCGTGGCAGAGCAGCAGCTCCGGATACCCATCGAACCGGACCGTCTGCGCAATGGGCATGCGCGCCATAAAATCGAGGTCCTTTTCCCGCAGCCGCTCGAAGTTATAGGCCAGCATGCCAGTGGCGGACGATCCCTTTTGCCAGGGCACCTCCTGCCGGCTGCGCCGCGTGAGCCAATATTCCTCTTTGTTGCCGCGCACGAACCGGCATGGATAAGCGCCTTCCAGCTCATACAGCAGTTGCAGCGTCTTTTGCGGGTACGCCAGGTCGCCCAGGTAATCCCCCAGGAAGAAAAACGTGTCCGCACCCTTTTGCAGCGCATGGGCCACACAGGCTTCCAACGCCCAATGGTTGCCGTGGAGATCCGCCAAGACCGCAATCGTTTTCCCGGCGGGACGCCCTCCTGCGTCCGGGTTCACTCGAATTCCACCGTGGCCGGGGGCTTGCCGGTGCAGTCGTACAGCACGCGGTTGACATGGGGCACTTCATTGACGATGCGGCTGGTGACCGTGGCCAGCACGTCCCAGGGCAGGCGGGCGCTCTCCGCCGTCATGAAGTCGGTGGTGGTGACGGCGCGCAGCGCGACGGCATAGTCATAGGTGCGCTCATCCCCCATCACGCCCACGCTGCGCATATTGGTGAGCGCGGCAAAATACTGGCCCAGCGTCTCGTGGACGCCCGCCTTCTCCACTTCCTCGCGGTAGATGGCGTCGGCCTCCTGCACCATTTTGATCTTCTCCGGGGTCACTTCCCCCACGATGCGGATGGCGAGCCCGGGCCCGGGGAATGGCTGGCGGTTCACCAGGCGCTCCGGGATGCCCAGCTCCCGCCCCGCGCGGCGCACCTCGTCCTTGAACAGGTCCCGCAGCGGCTCGATGATCTCCTTGAAATCCACATAGTCGGGCAGGCCGCCCACATTGTGGTGGCTCTTGATGACCGTGGATTCGCCGCCCGCGCCGCTCTCCACCACATCCGGGTAGATGGTGCCCTGCACCAGGAAATCCACGGCGCCGATCTTCTTGGCCTCTTCCTCGAACACGCGGATGAACTCTTCCCCGATGATCTTGCGCTTGTGCTCCGGCTCCTCGGCCCCGGCCAGCTTTTCATAAAAGCGCTGCCGGGCATCCACCCGCACGAAATTGAGGTCATAGGGGCCGTCCGGACCAAAGACCGCCGTCACCTCTTCGCTCTCATTTTTGCGCAGCAGGCCGTGATCAACGAACACACAGGTCAGCTGCTTGCCCACCGCTTTTGCCAGCATGCCGGCGGCCACCGAGGAATCCACACCGCCGGACAGGGCGCACAGCACCTTGCCGCCGCCGATCTTTTCCCGCAGCGCGGCGATGGACTGTTCCACAAAGGAATCCATGCGCCAAGTGCCCTGGCAGCCGCAGATGCCCTGCACAAAGTTGGCGATCATTTGGGTACCCTCCTGCGTATGGAGCACCTCGGGATGGAACTGCACGGCATACAATCCCTTTTCCGGCTGCTCCACCGCCGCCACCGGGCAGTGCGCCGTCGAGGCACTGACGGTAAAGCCTGGGGCCGCCTGCTCGATAAAATCATTGTGGCTCATCCAGCAGACCGTTTTTTTACTGACGCCCTGAAAAAGTTTGCTGGCCGTGTCCACCGTCACTTCCGTTTTGCCGTATTCCCGTTCCGGCGCGCGGGCCACACGCCCGCCCAAGAGGTGCATCATCAGCTGGCTGCCGTAGCAGATGCCGAGGATGGGCACGCCCAGGGCAAACACCTCTTCGCTGATGGCGGCGGCGCCCGGCTCATACACACTGTTGGGTCCCCCGGTGAAGATGACGCCCTGGGGCCGCTTGTCCCGGATGGCATCCAGCGCCTTGCCATAGGGAACGATCTCACTGTAGACGTGACATTCGCGCACGCGCCGCGCGATCAGCTGATTATATTGGCCGCCAAAATCGACCACAAGGATCCTTTCCGTCATAAAACTGCAGCTCCCCCACTTCCAATAAATTCGGTTTAGTATACCACAAAATGCCGTGCTTTGCCAACCTGTCCCCTGCCGGTCGCCTGCAAAACAGAATAAATATCCCCCGGCAAAGCCGGGGGTTTTTCATATGCGGGCAAAGCCCTATG
>CATXYA010000115.1 GCA_958403605.1 uncultured Oscillospiraceae bacterium | reverse complement strand
TTTTTCCGCGAAAGCAAGGAAAAACAAAAGCCTTCCCCCGGTGGGGGAAGGTGGCGCGTAGCGCCGGATGAGGGGGCGCCTACGTGCCTGCCCTTTCCCCGTAGCGGCGGCCATTGGCCGCCGTCTGGCGAATCAGATGGCTGAGGGGGCGCCCACGATCTTTTCGCTTTCTACCAGAACAGGACGCGTTGCAAAACGCGCCCTGGTTTTTATCGAGTGCAGGCGTCAGGCGCGGCTTAAGGCCTCCAGGCCCTCCTGCTCGGTGGCGGGGAAAAAGACGGTGTGACCCTGGTTGCTCTCGTAAATAAAATCGTGCAGGGGCTTGCTGGTGTAGGTGCTGTAATCGCCCACGATCGCCAGCTTGAAGTGATAATTGCTGCATTTCTGCAAAATTTCGCCCGCCAGGCCGCTGCTGAGAATGAAAAATTCCTCGCAGAAAACGCGCTTGTCCAGCAGCAAACGGTTGCTGCCGGTTTGGTAATGGGCGGTCATAAAAAGATCCAGCGCCGCATTGGCGTCCCGGATCAGGACGGTGTCCGCGCGCAACACAGCGATGGCAGTGTCGTTCATGGTGACAACTTCAAAATTCATGGTTCCTCCGTGCCCGCAGGCCTCTCCGGCGGGCATCATGATTTGGTAAAACAGACGATGCGGCCCGCTTCCCGAAAGCCCAGGGCCGCGTGAAATTGCTGGCTGGCGGTATTGGTAAGGGCGCAGTCGCTGGCAAACTCTGCACAGCCCTGCGCTCGGGCCCAAGCTTCGCAGGCGGCCAGCAGCTGGGCTGCAAAGCCTTGGTGGCGGGCGTCTTCTTCGACAAAGATCCCTTCCAGATAGCCCACGGGGCTGGTGCGGGTGCCCTCTACATAGTCGTGCCGCAGCTGGCACTGGGCAAAGCCCACCGCCCGGCCGTCCCGCAGGGCCAGATAAAGCGCTGCGTCCGGGGCGGCGAGCAGCTCCTCCAGCTCAGCCAGCAGCGCGCCGGGGGCGTGGCCGGGCCACAGCCTGTCCGCCAGCGCCGCCGCCAAGGGCAGCGTGACGGCGGTGACACGTTCGGTCATCAGGGCGTCTCCCGGTCCCCGCGGCGGCGCACTGCGGACACCAGCTGATCCAGCAGGAGGCACAGCAAGGCGATGCCGACCAGGGCGGCGGTGTTGATGAGCATGTCCGTCCGATTACCGGCGTCCTGGCGGACGAAGAGCGCGATGATCTTGTTGATGCCCCAGACCGTGGGCGTGTTGCACAGGCACCAAAGACCCAGCGCCCGCAGGAAGGGCAGCCGTGAAAACAGAAGATACAGCAGCCACAGATCGGCCAAGCCGACGAGGGCGATCAGCCCGCCCATACGCAGTACCAGCGGCTGGCCCACCAGCAGCCCCAGGACCCAGAGGTACGGCAGCAGCGTGAGCGTGAGCACCGCGCAAAGCCCGCGCCAGGGATGGGCCGCCCAAAACAGGGGCAGCGCCAGCAGCCAGGCCAGCACCAGGGAGGCCAGCACGATGCGCGACCAGGTGAGGGTGCCGGAGATGCAAAGGTCCGGGATGAGGCAGGACACCGCCGCAATGACCAGCAGCACCGAAAAAATGGAGAAGCCCACCGTGCGCAGCAGATGCCGCCGGTTTGCCGTGCGGCGCTGGGCGTATTCCAGTGCTTCCGCCGCCGCCTGCACGGCCTGGGGGCTGGGCGCGGCGTCCTGGGCCTGCCCGGCCAGCAGTTCGCTGGGCGTCACCTCCAGCACCTCCGCCAGCGGCAGCAGCAGCGCGATATCCGGGCAGCTGCTGCCGCGCTCCCACTTGGAGACGGCTTTATCCGTGACGCCCAGCTGCTGGGCAAGCTGCTTTTGCGTCAGCCCCTTTTCCTTGCGCCGCCGGGCGATGAGCGCCCCGATCTGTTCGTGTTCCATGCATCCGCATCCTTCCCACTCGTTTTCTCCAGTATAGAGGCCCGGCGGAAAAATAGCAACCGCGGCGCAGTGGAACGGCGGATTCTACCGTTGGTCGAGCGGCGGTTTCCCGCGAAAAAGGCAGGTGCCGAAGTGTTTGGATTCACTCGATATTGCCGTTTTCCCGGTAGCGGCGCCAGACGTTTTCAAAAAAATCATCCTCCTGGGGGAGGGGGCGGGGCTGGCGCCAGGTCGTTTTGCATTGGCCGTCCTCGAACCACAGCTCCTGGATCAGCGGATCCTCCTCTTCATCGAGGGCGAAGGTAAAGGTGTCCGGCAGCTGGGCAAACGGCTTTTGCCCGGTAGTAAAATCGGTATACAGGGCGCTGCCGCGGCTTTTTCCGCCGTGGGCGCTGTAGTCCATCATGGCCGATAGGTACGCATACTGGCACAGCAGCATGTCGCGCAGGCGATAGACCATGGTCAGCTCGGCCCGGCCGGCGGCCCGGACGGTGGTGCGAAAATCTGCCAGCTGCTTTCCCACCGCGTCGCGGCAGGCCGCGATCTGCGCCAAATCGCGGATGGGGCCTGCGCAGCGGCTCATCTGCCCGGCGGCCTCTTTCCACAGCGCGCGCACGTTGCCGTGCGCGGCCTGGCAGGCGTCGGCCAGCGCGCCCATCTCCTGCAGCGCAGACGCGGCGGCCCGCCCAAAGCAGGCTGGGGCATCCCCCCGGCAGCGCGCCGCAATGTACTGGGCGGCGCGGGTGCTGCCCACCTGGCCCGCGTTCAGCGCCGTGCCGCCGGGGCGGTAGACGCCGTGGCTGGCGGCGGCCTCCCCCACGGCAAACAGGCCCTTCACCCGGGTCTGCCACCAGCAGTCGACCCCGAGACCGCCGTTGTTGTGCTGGGCGCACAGGGCGATCTCCAGCGGCTGAGTGTACAGGTCCACGCCCTTGTCGCGGTAAAAATCGATGGCCGGCTGGTTCATGCGGGCCAGGCGCTCGATGGGCGTGCCGAAGCAGGCCCCGGCCTGCTGCAGATAGGCCCGCGCCTCCGGCACCAGCGCGTCATAGGTGAACTTGCTGTCCACCGGGTTTTGGCGGTAGTCCAGATAGACCTTGCGGCCCTTGCAGGTCTCGAGATACACCAGGATATCGAGGATGGAGCTTCCCTCCGCCACCTTGCGCACATCGAACGGCCACTGGTAGCCCTTCAAAAACAGCTTGCTCAGCATGTCGTGGACATCGGTGAAAAAGTCCATCAGGAACTCTTTTTCCCCGCTGCCGTCGGCCTCAGCGGAATACACCCGCGGCAGCACCTGCATATAAGTGCCGGACACGTTCCACCGCGGCGCCACCGAGGCCAGGCCGTACTGCCATTCGGTCAAATTCTGGCCCCTGGCGCCCACTTCCAGCGCCAGCCCGGTGGCCCCGTACTGGCTGTGGGGGTAGACGCTGTCGGCATAGATGCCCGCCGGGCCGCCGGTGGCGTAGACGACGTTTTTACAGCGGATCAGCACAAAGCGTTCGTCTGCCTTCTGCGCCGCCCCATCCAGGCAGAGCAGCCCGCAGACGGCGCCGTTTTCGCTTAGGACCTTGATGACCTGCAATTTGTCCAGCAGGGGCACGCCTTTTTCCAGCACGGCGCGTTCCAGGCACTCGGTCATCTGCCGGCTGGTGTAGGGCCCGGCGCTGGTGGCGCGGCGGCGGGGGTCGTGGTCCGTCTTGTAGCCGCTATATTCGCCATAGCGGCTGCACGGAAACGGCACGCCCAGTTCCACCAGCTTGAAAAAGCACTGGGAGGAGAGGGCGGCCTCACACAGGGCGGTGTCGCCGTCCACACAGCGGCCTTCATAAAGCGTCCGCGCCATCTCGCCCACGCTGTCCGGCTCGCCGCCGGACAGTGTCAGCTTGTAATAGGTCTGCTTATCGCTGCCGGTGTTGCGGCTGGTGCCGCCCACCCGGTTTTCAGTGACGAGCACGATGTCCCGCTGGCCCAGCTGCCACAGGCGGTCGGCGGCGTTGAAGCCTGCCGCGCCGCTGCCCACCACGGCGGTGTTGCAGCGGTAAACACGGGCGGTGTAGCTCCCGGCCCGGAAAATTCCCTCTTCCATCGGTTGGCCCCCTTTTCTGCCTGAAAACTACAGGCGCTGGATATGGAACCCGCCGTCCACGTCCAGGTAATTGCCGGTGGTGTAGCGCAGGCGGTCGCTGCACAGCAGGCTGACCGCCCCGGCCACGTCCTCCGGCGTGCCCCAGCGGGCGATGGGGAAAGCCCCCTGCGCGACGAGCGCGTCGTATTTCTCCTGCACCTTGCTGGTCATGTCGGTGGCGATGACGCCGGGGCGGACCTCGTTGACCAGGATCCCCTCCGCGGCCAGGCGGTCGGCATAGAGGGTGGTGAGCATGGAAATGCCCGCTTTGGAGACGCAGTATTCCCCGCGGTTGACCGAGGATACCACCGAGCTGCAGCTGGACACGTTGATGATGACGCCCTTGCGGCCATCCAGCGGCTCCTGCCGGATCATCTGCTTTGCCACCAGCTGCGTCAAAAACATATTGCCCTTGGTGTTGACGCCCAGCACGTAGTCAAAGCTTTCCTCGCTCATTTCCAGCAGGTCGGCGCGCACCTTGGGGGCCACCCCGGCGTTGTTCACCAGGATATCCACCCGGCCAAAGGCTTCCACCGCGCGCTGCACGATCTTTTCCCGGTCCCCGCTGCTGCCGATGTCGGCCTGCACGTAGACATGGGCGATGCCCAAACGGCCCAGCTCGTCCAGCGCCGCCTGGTTTTTCTCCTGCGGGCCGGTGGCGACCATGACGATATTGCAGCCGTCCAGGCCCAGCTGGCGGGCAATGGCCAGCCCGATGCCGCGGCTGGAGCCGGTAACGATAGCGGTCTTTTTCATATCCAGGTACTCCTTATCAGCTTGTCAGCCGCGGAAATTTGCGGGCTGCGTTTTTTTGAGCTCCAAAAATTCCTTGTAGAAGGGCAGGAAGGTCTTGTTGTCGCGGATCACACAGCCCGTGGGCTTGTGTGCGCGGAGCAGGTCGCCGCACTTGCCGCAGGTCAGGCAGACGCGCTTGGGGTCGATGCGGCCCTGGCGGACGATCTCGTTGGCAAAGTCCGGGTCGGCAAAGGCCATGCGGCCAAACAGCATACCGTCGCACAGGCCCTGCTCCACCGCGCCCGCGGTGAACAGGTCCGCATAGGCGCGCAGATAACTGGGGGCCGAGGCGAGGACCGTCATCTCCGGCACGGCCTGCTTCACGGTGCCGATGCCGTGGATCATGCGGGCCAGCCCCACAAAGGGGTGTTCGTCCGGCTGGTACTTACCGGCGTCAAAGGGGCGGGTGACATGGGTGGTGGCGTAGGGGTTGCCCATGGTCAGGTTGACCAGGTCCAGCCCCAACTCCTCGTGCAGCTCCCGCACCAGGCGCACCGGCTCGGCCAGATCGGGCGTCGTCCCGCTTTCCGGGCTGACGCCGAAGCCGTAGGGATAGGCGTAGCCGTCATAGATGCCCAGGCGGCACGCGACCACGAAGCGCCCGACCTCATGGACCTTCGCGGCCCCGACAGCGTTTTCCACGAGGCGGTAGCGGTTTTCATAGCAGCCGCCGTACGCGCCGGGCCGATTGTAGGCCGAGGACAGCTCCGCCAGCAGATAGCCGTGACAGCTTTTGATGTCGACGGCGTCGAACCCGGCTTCCTTCGCCAGCTGGGCCGCCGCGCCGAACTTTTCTTCCAGTCCCTTCAGATAGTCGTCCGTCACGATGCAGGAATCGTCCGCGGCGCGGTACTGCTCCAGGATCGGGTGGCGGTAGGCGATCATGGGGGCCGGGCGGTTATTGGGATTGGAGTAGCGGCCGCTGTGGTTGGCCTGCAGCACCAGGTACGGCGCGCAGCCGTTGGCCTTAACGCCCGCCTCCTTGAAGGCGGCCGTCATCTTTTTGAAATCGTCCAGGGTGTCGCGGGTCAGCAGCAGCTGGGTCTGGGAGGAACGGCCCTCCTCCACGATGGAGATGGCCTCGAACCAGAGGACCGCGCTGCCGCCGACGGCCTCGTTGACATACCGGCGCACCGTGTACGCGGAGGGGGCGCCCTGCGGAGTGGAATCCGCGCCCTCCATCGGCGCTACGCCCAGCCGGTTGGGGAAGGTGATGCCGCGCACCGTCAGGGGCTGTGCGAGCACGCGGGTCGTTTCCGCAAAGGGCAGCGCGACGCCCAATTCTTCTGCTTTCTGTTGTACTTCTTCCAGGGATGCATAATGGAATTTTTCGTGTGCCATCGGTCTTTACCTCACAAAACTAGCGGTGTCTCGGTCTGTTTTTTTATTGCTCCGCAATAAAAAAACTCATCTTGATGGCCCTGTTTCTCGC
>CATXYA010000114.1 GCA_958403605.1 uncultured Oscillospiraceae bacterium | reverse complement strand
TGCGGCCACAGGGTGGCCAGCGGCCCGGCCAGCGCGGCCAGGTCCTGGGGCAGCGCCGCCGTCAGCGCGCCCGGCGGTGTGAAACAGCCGCCGCTCCAGCGCACCGTGCGCGGCGGGGGCAGCAGGCAGATCCGGTCCATCATCGATCTCTTCCTTTCAAAAAAGGCCCCCTGCGGGGCCTTTTGTTTTTGGGCGGCGCCTCAGCCGATATGGCCGCTGCTGATGCCCTCATTTTCCACTTCCAGCGGCAGCCAGTCCAAAATCTTTTTCAGATAGGTGTCCCAGAAATCCCACTCATGGGCGCCGGGGCCTTCCTCATAGGTGCAGGGGATGCCCAGCTGCTGCAAAAACTGCGCGTAATCGCGGTTCACCGCCAGCAGGCCGTCCTGCAGGCCGCAGCACAGATACATCTGCGGCAGCGGGCCGCCCGCCTCCACGGCCTTGCGGGCCAGGGCGTAATAATCCTTGTCGCTGCCCTTGAGCGCGCCGGGCGCGCCGAACACCGTCTGTGAAAACTGCGGGCCGAACACGGCGCTGGCGAGGTCGGGATGCGCCGGGTCCGGCTGGGCCAGCTGCTCCAGCAGCAGCGCGCTGGAAAGACCGGCGATGCAGCCGAAGCGCTCGCGGAAGCGCAGGCCCGTGACGATGGCGCCGTAGCCGCCCATGGACAGCCCGGCGATGAAGTTGTCCTCCCGCCGGGGCGACAGGCCGAACAGCTGCTGCATCTTTTCCGGCAGCTCGCGGCCGATGAACTCGCTGTAGCGCTCGCCGTTGGCGGCGCAGTCCACATAAAAGTGGTTTTCCCCCGACGGCATGATCACCGCCAGGTCCTTGGCCTCCGCCCAGCGCTGCACGCGGGTGCCGCTGACCCAATCGGTGTAATTGCCGAAGATGCCGTGCAGCAGGTACAGCGTTTTGAAGGGGCGCTTCGGCGCGGGCTTTGCGCCGGGCACGGCCAGCTTGTCGAAGGGCACCACCGCGTTCACCGTCACGGTGCGCATCAGGCAGGTGGAGAGAAAATTGATTTGGATCAATGCCATACTTCGTTCGCCTCCATGATCTTTCAGGAAAAAGCGCGCCGCCGAAAAAGCGGCGGCGCGCCCAGTCAAGCTTTATTGCAGCAGCTGGTTGAACCCGTCCACCATGGCGGCCAGCGCCTCTTCCGTGACGTTGCCGAAGCTGCGGATGGCGCGCAGGGGCGCGTTGAGCATCATCTGGCGGCTCATCTCCGCCGAGACGGCGCTTTGGGCCGTCTCGCTGTCCCCGCCGCCGCCCAGGCGCTCCATCATGGCCGCGGCGCGCTGGCGCATCACGGGCGCGGTGCGCGGGTCGGCCAGCAGCTGGGCCACCGTGGTGTTTTCATCCACGCGGAAGGGCAGCAGCGTTTTGCTCTCGTACTGCACCGGGGCGCACAGCACCGGCTCGGCGGCGCTGCGGCACACCTGCACCTCGTAGGCGCCCGAGGCCGCGTACCAGCCCTTCAGGCCCTCGTGGTACCACTGGAAGGCGCGGGTGTCCAGCTCCACGGTCACCGTCTTGGTCTCGCCGGGGGCCAGGGCCACCTTGGCAAAGCCCTTCAGCTCTTTTTCCGGGCGGCCCGGCGTGCCGGTGCGGTCCGCCACATAGAACTGCACCACTTCCTTGGCCGCGCGGCTGCCGGTGTTGGTGACGTCCACCGATGCCGTCAGCGTTTCGCCCTCGGCCACGCGGTCCGCGCCCAGGCGCAGGTTTTCATAAGTAAAGCTGGTGTAGGACAGGCCGTGCCCAAAGGCGTAGCGCACGGGCAGCTTTTTGGCGTCGTAATAGCGGTAGCCCACAAAGACGCCCTCCGCGTAGCGCACCGTCTCGCCGTCGCCCGGGAAGTTGAGCGCCGAGGGGTTGTGCTCCAGCCGCAGGGGCCAGCTTTCGGGCAGGCGTCCGCAAGGGACGGCGTCGCCGTACAGCAGCGCGTCCGCGGCCTCGCCCACGCCCTCGCCGCCGAGGTACATCTCCAGGATGGCGGCCACGTCGTCCGCCCAGGGCAGCTCCACGGGGCTGCCATTGTGCAGCACCACCACCGTGTTTTCCTGCACCGCCGCCACCCGGCGGATCAGCTCGTTCTGGCAGTCCGGCAGGCGCATGTGGGTGCGGTCGTACCCCTCGCTCTCAAAGCTGTCGGGCAGGCCCGCAAAGATGACCGCCGCCCGGGCCTTTTGCGCCGCGGCCACCGCCGCGGCAAACGCCGCCTCGTCGGCCTCGTCCCGGTCCGCCGGGAAGCCCTCGGCGTAAGTGACGTTTTCTCCCGCGCACGCCAGCGCGCTGGTGACGCGGGTGGCGTTGATATGGGACGAGCCGCCGCCCTGGTAGCGCGGCGTTTTGGCAAAGCCGCCGATGTAGGCCACCGGCGTCTCACGGGCCAGGGGCAGCACGCCCGTGTTTTTCAGCAGCACGGCGCACTCTTTTTCCGTCTCCGCGGCCTTGGCGTGGTGCGCCTCGCGGTCGAACACCGCCGGGCCGCACTGGGCGTCCACGTAACGGAACACGATGTTGAGGATGCGCGCCACGGCCTTGTCCAGCACGGCCTCATCCAGCGCGCCGCTCTGCACCGCGGCCACGATCTTGGCGTCGTTGACACCGCCCGAGGCGGGCATTTCCAGCTCCAGCCCCGCGGCCAGGCCCTTGACGCGGTCGTTGACGGCGCCCCAGTCGCTCATCACGTAGCCCTCGAAGCCCCACTCGTCCCGCAGGATCTTTGTCAGCAGCTTGGGATCCTCGCTGGCGAACACGCCGTTCACCTTGTTGTACGAGCACATCAGCGTCCAGGGCTTGGCCTCCTTGACGGCGATCTCGAAGCCCGCCAGGTAGATCTCCCGCAGCGTGCGCTCGTCCATGTCCGAGGAGCAGGTCATGCGGCGGTATTCCTGGTTGTTGGCCGCGAAGTGCTTGAGGCTGGTGCCCACGCCCCAGCGCTGCACGCCCTTGATCTCGGCGGCGGCCATTTTGCCCGCCAGGTACGGGTCCTCGCTGAAATACTCGAAGTTGCGGCCGCACAGCGGGCTGCGCTTGATGTTGATGGCCGGGCCCAGCAGCACGGACATGTTTTCCGCGCGGCATTCCTCGCCCAGGGCTGCGCCCATCTCCTCCAGCAGCGCGGTGTCGAAGCTGGACGCGGTGGCACAGGCCGCCGGGAAGCACACCGCCTTGATGGAATCGTTGATGCCCAGATGGTCGGCCTTGTCGTCCTGCTTGCGCAGGCCGTGGGGGCCGTCGGACACCATCACGCCGGGGATGCCCAGGCGCTCGATGGCTTTCAAATGCCAGAAATCCTGGCCGGAGCACAGCCCGGCCTTTTCCTCCAGCGTCAGCTGGGCCACAAGTTCAGGGATATTGCGTGACATGGATCATTGCCTCCTTTAAATTTGGTCCTTGCTTTCAAGATATCAGGTCTTGGCCCGCTGCGCAAGCGGTTTTTGGGCAGGGGCCAAATACGTTTGCAGAAACCGCACCGTGTCCGCGTAGCAGGCGTCGGCGTTGGCTTCGCCCAGCTGGAACTGGTACTCGTGCTCCACCGCGCCCGCGTTGGGCGGGAAAAAGCGGGTGGACACAGGCACGCCCTGTGCCTTTAGGGCGGCGGCCAGCGCCCTGCCCTGGCCCTCGAAGGAATGGGCGTTGCCGTCCGTGAGGTAGCAGGGCGGGAACGCGGGCGTCACGTATCGCGCCACCGCCGTGGTGGCGCACAAAGCGCTTTTCTGCCAGCGTTTTTTTCCGAGATAGCTCCACCCCACCCGGCTCAAAAACAGGCGCAGCACGCGGTTTTGCGGCGACGCCATTTGGGCCACGTCGTAGGGCCCGCAGTACAATAGCGCCGCGCGCAGCGTGCCGGGGGCGACGCACGCGGGCAGGCCCAAATCTTTTTGCAGCGCGGCGGAGCTTTGCAGCGCCGCAAACTGCGCCGCCATGTGCGCCCCCGCCGAATCCCCGGCCACGGCGAAGCGCGCTAAGTCCAGCGGCGCGCCGTCCCGGGCCAGCGCTTGCAGCGCGGCATAGCACTCGCCCAGCTGGGCCACCTGGGCGGGGTAACGGGCCTCGGGCGCCCACTGGTAGTTCATGGCCGCCACGGCAAACCCATCGGACGCCAGGCACGTGGCCCAAACCTCCACCCCGGCCTTGTCCCCGGCCACAAAGGCGCCGCCGTGGGCCCACAGGATCACGGGCGCGGGGCCCTCTTGCTTGGGCAGGTACAGGTCGAACGTATTGCGCCCCCAGCGCGAGGGATAGGCAAGGTCGCGCTGCACGCGCACCCGGGCCCTGCGCGCCGCGTAGCCGGGCGGGGCCTCGGGGGCAGCGTCCGGCCCTTTGCGCAGCAGGCGCACCACGGGCATGGGCGAGCAGCAGACATACAGCGCCGCCCCCGCCAGCGCGGCGCCCAGCAGTGCCAGCAAGCTCCACAGCACGATCATCCGTACGCCCCCTTCCTCAATATGTGCGCGACAGGCGCGCCTCGGCCTCTGCGCGGGTGATGACGCCGCGGTTGGCGTCCGCCATCACCTGTACGTCCGCGTCCCGCAGCCGGTACGAGAACAGCAGCGGCAGCGCCAGCAGCTGCCCCGCCACGGGCACCCAGCACATGCCGGCCCACAAGCCCTGCTGCATGGCGGGCGTCATCACCGCCGCCTCGCCGGAATAGCCGATGGCGAACAGCAGCAGCCCCGTCACCACCGAGGCGAAGGCCGCCGTCAGCTTGGAGGTAAAGGTCTGCAGCGCAAAGGTGATGCCCTCCTTGCGCACGCCCGTGGCAAAGGTGCCGTACTCCACGCAGTCCGCCGGGATGGCGGACATGAGGATGGCCGGGATGATGGCCGATTCCAGCGCCGCCAGCAAACACACCGTCATCAGCACGCGGTTGTGCCAGCCCACGAAATACAGCGCCGCGTAGGCCAAAATGTACACGATCATGCACGCGCGGTAAATGACGATCTTGTCGAAGCGGCGCATCAGCGCCGGCGCCGCCGCGTACAGCGCCAGCGTCACGGGCACCGCGCAGGCCGCGATCAGCGAGGTGTACTTCACGTCGCCCAGGCAGTATTTGCACACGTACAACAGCACCTGGATGTACAGGCTGCCCGAAATGATGCGGTACGCCGTGAAGCGCAGCAGGTACTTGTTGCCCCGCAGGTAGCGCCAGGTGTCCCGCAGCGAGGCCGCCTGCCCGTCCGCCTCCTCCACCCGGCACCGCTCCCTGCCGAAGCGGCAGATGAGCCGCATGGCCGCCAGCGCCACAGCGGAGATGAGCACCGCCGTCGCCAAAAAGCCGTGGGCATCGAAAAAGGGCACCAGGAAGATGGTGGTGATGCCCGTGGCCAGCGCGCCGCCCACGCTGGACAGCGTCAGGATGGCCGAGCGCTCGCGGATGTTGCCCGTCATGGCCGTCACCAGCGAGAAGATGGGCACGTCGCACACGGTGTACAGCAGGTCCCACAGCACGTAGGTACCCAGGGCGTAGGCGGCCCGCACCGCCACGGGCATGGCGTCCGACGCGGCAAACAGCAGCACCGTGCCCAGGGGCAGCAAAATGGTGCCGATGTTGAGCCAGGGCAAAAACCGGTCGCCGCTTTTGAAGCGCGTTTTGTCCACCAGCAGGCCGAACAGCGTGTCGTTCACCGCGTCCCACACCTTGCCCACAAACAGGATGGCCGAGATCACCAGCACGGGCAGATGCACGTAATCGGTGTAAAAGTACATCAGATAGGACGACACCATGGTGTAGATGAAGCCCTGGCCGAAAAAGTAGGCGCCGTAGGAAAGCCGCTCGCTGCGGCGCGTCTCATAGGCGGGCGCCGTCTCGTCCCTCATGCCTCCACCTCCCCGTCCGGGGCCTTGTCCGGCGTGAAGAGGATGCCCGCCGCCCGGCCGTCCGGCCCCGTCTCTTGATAGGCGTAGGGGTGGTAGCGCCCGAAGGCCCCCGGCAGCTCCACGGGCCGCGCGGCGGCCAGCGTGGCGTGGCGGGCCACGGAGAGGAAGACGTCCCACTCGCCCCCCGGCAGCGGCGCGGCGTCGTGCCCCGTGCAGAAGGTGTCAAAGGGCAGCTGCCGGGCGCGGGCCAGCATGTCCGCGTAATCCGCCAGCGGGGAGGATTCGGGAAAAAACATCCACGGGCAGCGGTTGGCGGCGTCGCCCGCCAGCAAAAAGCGGTGCTCCTCCACCAGCAGCCCCACCGAGCCCTGGGTGTGGCCCGGCAGCGCCACGGCGCGCGCGGTCAGCCCGCCCAAATCGAACACGGCGTCCGGGGCCAGGGGTT
>CATXYA010000113.1 GCA_958403605.1 uncultured Oscillospiraceae bacterium | reverse complement strand
CAACGGCCCACTGCTGGCGGCTACTGCTGCAACGCGGGCGGCAAGCCGCCCTGCTACTGCTTACTAAAATCTGTAGGCTTGTTAATACCTTTACGCAAGCGTACAACTACGTTGTTTTTCCGCGAAAGCAAGGAAAAACAATTGCCTTCCCCCGGTGGGGGAAGGTGCCGAACGAAGTGAGGCGGATGAGGGGGCGCGCACACGCCTTTCCGCTCCCCCGGGCAAACAAGCACGGCGCGTTGTGCGCGGACGCCGTCAAAAAGGAGAAAACGGAATGGATCAGCCAGCCTCCCTGCGCGGGCCGGAGAAGCTTTGGAACGCCCCCTATATCCTGGTGCTGACGGTCAGCACACTCAGCTCTTTTTCCTTTTACATGGTCGCCACGATCATGTCGAAATATCTGGTGGGCCTGGGGGCGAGCATCGCGTTTGCGGGCTTCGTCGTGGGCCTCTTTTCCATCACCAGTCTTGTCTGCCGACCCTTTTGCGGCGTCATGGCGGACCGCCTCAACAATATCTGGCTGCTGGTCGCCAGCAACGTGCTGATGAGCATCGGCCTGTTTGGGTTTGCCGTGACCGGCAGCATGCCGCTGATGATCTTTTTCCGCGTGTGCAACGGCATCGGTTTTTCCATCAACGGCACCGTGCAGGTGGCGCTGATCGTCCATTTCATCCCTAAAAACCGCATCGGGGAGGGCATCGGTTATCTCGGCATCAGCCAGCTCATCGGCTCCGCCTGCGCCCCGGCGCTGGGACTGGAGATCGCCGCCAGGTTCGGCATGGCGTCCACCTTTCTGGCCGCCGCGGCGCTTCCCCTTTTGGCGGGCGTCATGCTGCTGTTCCTGCGCGGCCTTGATCCCGCGAAAGAAAAGGCGGGCGCCGGGCGCATCACCTTTCGCGATATTTTGGAGCTGAAGGCCATCCCCTACACCATCCCCTATTCCACCTTCTCCTTCACCAACGGCGTCATCAACGGCTATCTTGTCTTGTTTGCCGATGAGCACGGCATCCGCAACGTCAGCATCTACTTCACCATGTACGCCGTCGCCGTGTTCCTGGTGCGCCCTTTTTCGGGCAAGCTCATGGACCGGAAAGGGCTGAACTACACGGTTTTCCCGGGCATGGCCGCCTGCGCGGCATCGTTGTTCCTGCTGGGGGCCAGCCGCTCGCTGGGGATGATCCTCGCCACGGGGCTGCTGCGGGCGCTGGGACAGGGCGCGGCGCAGCCCTCCCTGCAGGCGGGCTGCATCGACCGCGTGGGCCGGGACCGCAGCGGCGTGGCCACCAGCACGTACTTTTTGGGCGGGGACATCGGCCAGGGCGTGGGCCCCATGGTGGGCGGCTTCTTTCTCGCCCACATCGCAGGCGTGGCGGGATACCAGTTCCTGTTCGGCTTCTGCGGCGTGCTGATGCTGGCGGCGATGGGCTATTTCTATCTGATCAGTAAAAAGCAGGTGCTGTCATGAACACTCCGGCTTTGCCCCGGTGCACGCCGGAAGAGGCCGGTATTTCCGGCCGCCGGATGGCCGCTGAAAAGTTGAAAAGGAGGCGCCTATGCACCTTTCCCTTCTTCCAGGCCAAAAAAGGAGCGCGTTTGCAACGCGCTCCTTTTTCTTTTTCCGAGCACGTCATTCGGCTTTTTCGCCGGTGAAACGGGCCCGGTATTCGCTGGGAGGCATATTTTCGTACTTTTTAAAGACCTGGGAGAAGTGGGAGAAATTGGTGTATCCCAGCTCCAGCGCCACCATGCCCACCGGGATGGCGGATTGCTCCAGCATGTCCTTGGCGGCTTCCACCTTCGTCAGCGTGATATACTCCTTGATATTTTGTCCCGTCTCTTTTTTGAAAAATTTCGTAAAATACTCCGCGCTCAGGCACACATGATCCGCCACATCTTTCACGGTGATGGGGTCGGCGATGTTTTCGGCGATGAAGCTTTTGGCCTTTTCGATATCGTTTTCCGGCACCTGCGCCTTGCCCAGCACCTTGACCTGCTTCATCATATAGGTCATGGCCTCCCGCAGGGCCTCGCCGTCGGAATAGCTGTCCATATAGTTATTGTAGCTGTATTGGCTGTGGAACAGCTCATGGACGTTGGCGTTGTTTTCATAAAAATAGTTGAAAAACATATGGGTGATGCGCTGGTGCAGATCGCACAGGGCTTTGGCCTTGTTGGGGGCGGAGGCCTCGATCTGATCGAGGCATTGATCGAATTCGTTCATCAAAAGCCGGTGCTGTCCCGCCGCCAAAAGCGAGCGCCAGCGCGCCCCGCTGCCGGTGATGTACTCCGTTTGGTCCGCAAGAGAACGGTCGGCGTCGTACTCCATGCGCAGGACGCCGGCATCGTCCCGCCTGCCGTCCATGGTGTCCTTCACGCGGTGGTATTCCGCCCGCAGGGACGCCAACGGCGCCGGGCCGCCCAGATAGCAGCGGATCCTGTCCTCCGGCATTTCCCGGCACAGGATCTCGAAAAAGCAGCGGGCCCGGTCCTCCGTCAGCCCCGGCGCGGCCTGCGTGGCCGAAAACAGCAGCAGAATGAACTGCCGGCTGTGGTTCAGCGTGCTGAGCGGGACCAGCGGATAAGCGATCTCCGCCTGCTTGAGCGCCTCGAACATCCGCTTGTGGATGTCTTCTTCAGAAACAGCCGCCGCGTCGCTTTTGCGGAAGGAATCGAAGCTGAGCAGAAGCATCTGCGCCTGCTTTTCCTCCGCCACCGGATACCCCAGCAGCGTCAAAAGCTCCAGCGAGGCGCGCACGTCCTCCGGCTTTGCGGAAAACAGGTTCATCGCTACCCCGTCCAGCAGCTCCATCCGGCCCGTCTGCAGCCGCCTGCCCACCTCGTAGAGCTGGTTGCGCTTGTTGCGCTCGTAGATATACTGCAGCGCGCGCCGCAGGACCCGCTCGATCTCCTCCGCGGACGCCGGCTGCACCAGGTAATCGAAGCAGCCCAGGCGGACGCTCTCCTGGGCATATTCAAAGTCCGCGTGGGAGGTGAGCATAACGGTGACGGTATCCGGATACTGCTCTTTGATGGTGCGGATCAGCCAGATGCCGTCCTCTCCCGGCATCTCGATATCGGACACGACCACGTCGATGGGCGCGGACGCCAGGACCTCCAGCGCCTGCTTGGCGCCGGCGGCATAGTGCACCGCCCCGATGCCCAACCCTTCAAAATGGACGCTGGCCGCGATGCCGTCCAAGACGCTGATCTGATCGTCCACAAATAATACGTTCACAGTGTTTTCGCCTCTTTTCCTTCTCCCGGCTTCGCCTGCGGCAGGATGGGCAGATAAAAAATGGAAAGCGCACCCCCGCCGGGACTGTTGAGGAACGCCTTTTTGTACTGCTTCTGGTACAGGATATCCATGCGCCGGCACAAATTTTGCACGCCTACGTGGTGCTGCTCAAAAACGCCGTCCATATTCTGAAAGCCCTGCAGCGCCTCGGCGCTGTAACCCGCGCCGTTATCCGTCATGCGGATGCGCACATAGTCCCGCTCTTCCAGGGTGACCCGGTCGATGCGGATGGAAAAGCGCAGGATCTGGCCATCCTGGGCGTTGTGCTTGTTGAAATTCTCCAAAAAGGTCTGGATGATCAGCGGCGGGACCGGGAAATCCAGCAGCGCAGGGTCCACGTTTTGGTTGAGGAGGATATGGTCGCTGCGTTCCAGCTCGATGATGCCGAAATAGTCCTGCACCTCGTCCAGCTCCGCCCGGATGGGGACGAGGGAAAGGCTGTCGTGGTACACATAGCGCAGATGGTTGGAAAACAGGGTGATGACCTTCATCGTCTTTTCCCGGTCGCCCTTCACCGTGAGGCTGTAGATGCTTTTCAGGCAGTTGAGGATAAAGTGCGAGCGCGTCTGAAGCTGATAATACTGCAGCAGGGCGTGCTCTTTTTGATGGGTCTGGTCGATGTTGTCCTGCGCCAGCGACACCTTTTGCGCCACCAGGCGCTCCAGAGCGGTCTGGATCTGGAGGAACTCCGCGATGGATTCGGGCTGGCCGCTGATGGAAGAGGCCCCCTCCGCGATCTGCTTGGTGGCATCGGTGATCTGGTTCAGCGGATAGATGAGCATCTGCTTGAGCAGATGGTACATACTGAAAAACAGCAAACAGATCACCAGGAGCGAGACGGCGAGCATGATGGCATAGACCCGCAGATGCGCCCATACGCCCGACAGCGAGATCATCCCGCAAAGGCCGACGCCGCTGATTTCATCAAAGCGCGTCTGCAGGATATTGACGCGGTTGCTGAACACCGGCTTGTCCACAGCCGCCATCATGTCCCCGTGGCTGATGCCCTGCTCCTGTGCGCGGGCGGCGTTGGTGAGGATCTGATCGCGCGTGACGAAAGCGAACTCGATGGCGTCCATCTGCGTTTCCCCGGAATAGCGGCGGGCGTAGGCGTCCAGGTCCACGACGGCGCAGATGTACAGGTTCCTGCGGCGGAAGGCGTTCATCAGCAGCGTGGAGCCCCCGTCGGAATAGCCCACCCAGCACTGCATGACGGGCGCGTCGTCGGAGAGCCAGAGCTCGCGGATCTCCTTGACCTTCCGGATGTTCTCCGTGTCCACCCGGCCGCCCAAAAAGTCGCCGCCGAAGGAATAGTAGCTCCCCTCCTGCGTGGCGCTGAACAGGAGGATGCCGCTGATCTCCCCCGTCCGGCTCTGGATCAAGCGCCGCAGATTCAATTCCACCTGCATGCGCTGCGCGGTCGTCACCGAAGGGTCCTCCAGGGACAGCGCCATAAAATCCAGGTTGTCCGCAAACATATCCTCGTTGAATTTCTGCAGGTCCTCCATGGAATGCGTCAGGTCGTTGAGGTAAATATCCAGCGCCGCCTGGTTGTAGCGCATCAGATCCTGGGCGGACGTGTACAGGGTATAGCCCCCGCAGACCGTGAGGCACACCACCGTGACCACCAGCAGGATGCAGAAAATGAACATCAAAATCGTTTTCACCGATCTATACCGCTTCATCCCCGACACCTCCCGCGCTTTTTTAATTTTATCATGGGGCACCATGGGCCTCAATGGTATATTTTTCCATTCAAAGTCAAAAACACCGTCCCCGCGCACAAGGGCGGCAGGGCGGCGTTCGTTGTTATTTTTGCCCCGGCGCGCCTCATGCCACGCCCTACAGCGGCGTGGGCGCGATGCGGGTGCAGCTGCCGGCCTTGAGCAGCTGCGTGCACTCCATGGAGGTGCGGATGGTCACGTCCACGGCGCTGGGATTGTACACGACGGAGCCGTCCACGGAATATTCCAGCCGCCGCCAAGCCGTCACATACGCGATGATCTCACCGTTGGTGGCAAACCAGATGCGGTCCTTGTGCTGCGCCAGAAAAGCGGCGAGCTCTTCCATCACGGCCCAATTGCCGTCCGCGTCGAACTCATAGGCGTGGCCCCACACATAGAACAGCATGGGCAAAAAGGGAAAAACCTCCAAAAACTGCTGGGCCAGCTCCATCAGGCGCGGGTCGTTATGGTGGCAGGTGGGGTCCCACTCCATAAAATTTTTCGGAAGCGCGAACCCGTGCGTGGAGCGGATGGTCCTGGCGCCCTGATAGCCCGCCAGGCGCAGCAGATCCATTACGCTGCTGTTGTACGCCCCGAAGGGATAGGCGAACATGCGCAGCGGCCCGCCCGTGAGCTGCTCGAGCTGTCGCTTGTCCTCCGTGATCTCATAAGAGGCAAGCGGCGTGCCGACAGTGTCCAGCGCCGAGTGGTACAGGCCGTGGCCCCCCACCTCGTGGCCCTCATACACCGTCTCCACCTCGTCGGGCCGCACCTTGGAGATATCCAGCACGGGGTTGCCCGGCAGGCCGCCCACATCCTCGTGCCCCAGCAGGCCGGAGCCCAGATTGAAGGTGCACTTCAGGCCGTGACGCCGCAGCAGTTCGGCCAGGCGGCGGTCCTGCACCACGCCGTCGTCATAACTGAAGGTGCAGGCCTTGCTTTTCCCACCGGGGAACACCAGAGAATCAAACCGTTTTCCCATTGTCGTTTCCTCCCGAAGTACTGACTTTTTTATTGCTCCGCAACACATGGCCAAAAAAATAGCCTGCGGCTATTTTTTAATCCATTTTCCGCTGTGCAGGCGGAACACGCACCAGACCGCTTTGATGATCTGGTCGGAATACAAAAACAGATAGGTATAGAACGGGGGCAGCTGGAGCACCAGGCCGCCCAGCGCGCCCAGCGGCACGGCGATCAGCCACATGGTGGACATGTCCGCCGCCAGCAGAAACCGCGTATCGCCTCCGCCCCGCAGAACGCCCTTGGTGAG
>CATXYA010000112.1 GCA_958403605.1 uncultured Oscillospiraceae bacterium | reverse complement strand
GCCGCAGTACGCCCGGCTGCCCTCCTTCCCCAGGGACAGCAGAATGAGCGGGATAGAGAATTCGCGCTGCAGCCAGGCGATGCCCGCGTCAAGATCCTCTTTTTGTGAGAGCCAGGGGAGCTCGTTGTCCGAAATTTTCAAGATGTGGCAGTGCGCCAGGCCGTAAAGGGCCTGCTCCCTGGCCTCGGCAAGGCTTTTCCACAGGGGCTCCCGCAGGTTGGGATCAAAGCTCAGCAGGGCGCCCGCCCGTTCGGCGGCCTCCACGGCCCGCTTTGTGGCGGCGCGGCAGGGGCCGTCTGTCAGGGAGAGCGTCCCGAAATGGAAGATGGCGGAGTTTTCGATCAGCGCCGTATCGACCTCTCCGGGCTCCAGACACGCGTCTGCGCCGGGACTGCGGTAAAAGCTGAACGCCCGGTCGCCGCCGGCCAGGGTGTGCACCACCGCCAGCGTGGTGGGCACGGCCGCGTCGCGCCGCAGCCCCCGCGCCTCGATGCCCGTCTCGGCCAGAGCCGCCGCCAGCTGGTCGCCGAAGCCGTCCTGCCCCACCTTACCAATAAAGGCTGTTTTTCTTCCCATCTTTGCCAGCAGCGCCAGCACATTGCAGGGGGCCCCGCCGGGATTCGCCTCCAAGAGGGGGTTGCCCGCCGGGCTTTTTCCGCTTTGGGTCAAGTCGATCAGCAGCTCGCCCAAAGCCGTCACATCATACCGTTCCATGCCACCACACCTTTTCGTTTTTGAAAGTTTTCCCGGCCTTGCGTCAGCGTCCAGGCATGCCCCGCTGCTGCGCTTCCCTTTCCAGCAGCAGATCCGACAGGATCCAGGCGGCATAGCGGGAGAGGCGGGCGTCATGGTCCGTGGCATACAGAGTGTCCCCATAGCAGGACACGTGCCGGTCGTAGAGCGCGGCGCAGAACCATTCCACCGGGAGATACAGGCAGCCGTCCACGGTGACGGCCTCGCAGTGCATGGCCTCCACCGTGTCGTCGATGGTGCAGCCGATACAGCCGTGGGCAAAGGTCAGCTCCCGGCCATCGGCAAGGCGCAGCGCCGCCGTGGCGCCGTCGCGCAGCACCTGGCCGCCAAACGCCTTTGCCAGGAACGCCGCGGGCGCATACAGATAACTGCCGCGCACCAGCTGGCCGCCGCCCAGGCCGTGATACTTGAGTTTTTCCCGGCGGAACACCCTGCCGCCCACGGGCGTCAGGCTGCCGTTCACCAGCGCCCGGCAGGCGCCCTCCGTCACGGCCAGCGCGTTTTCATCGGGGCGGAAGGCGCGCTTTGCGGCGGTGTGGTGCACCACGCCGTCCGCCGTCTTGGACACGCCGGAAAACAGGTAGTCCCACACCATCTGGGCGTCGTCGAAGGTCTGGCCGTGGTCCCGGTTCCAGACGTCCATCAGCATCACATGGGCCTTTTCGCCCCGGTAGAACAGCAGGTTTTTGTCGCCCCGGATGCTGATCTCCGGCAGGCCCAGGGCGCCGTTCAGGCGGCGCCAATAGTTGAGGTTGCCCAGCACCACAGCCTTGTCGTCCTCGCCGTAGTGCGGGGGCGTGCAGTCGTATTCCAGGCGGGACTGCCAAACATCCAGGGGGCCGCCCTCGTTGAGCAGCCTGTTTTCCCCGTCGAACAGCAGCTTGCAGTTGGTGGGACAGCCGGAGCCTGCGGCCCCGGCAAAGTGGGCGCCCAGATACCGCGCCACCTGGCTGGCCATGGCGTTGCCCATGCTCATGCCCTGGATATACACCCGTGTTTCGTCGATGTTGTACTTTTGGCGCATCCGCTCCAACAGCTTCAGCACCATGCGCACGTCGTGGAATTCCTCCACGCGGCCCGTGGGGCGGTTCAGCACCGGGACGTCCGGGCCGGAAGGCGCGGCGGCGGTGATCTCATCCACCTTGTCGGGGTCGCACTCGATCATCCACATTTTGTGGGCGCTGGCGTTGGGAAAGACGCAGAGAAAGCCCTCCTTGTCCGCCACATGGCTCCAGCTGGTGTAGATGCACTGGCCCCAGCCCGTCATCAGGCCGCCGTGCATGGAAAAGACCAGCGGCGTTTTTTTGCCGGGGTCGTAACTGGCGGGCACATACTCGTACCAGGTGTCCTGCACGCCGTCCTCCAACAGGGCCTCGGTGTGCTCGGTCAAACGGGCGGGGTACACCTGGGAATTGTTGCCGTTTTCATTGACCACCATGCGGCTGCCCTTGATCGCGAGCGGCAGATACTCCCGGTTTTCGTCGTTCAGGTCGCCGGGAAGCAGGACGATCTTGTGTTCCATTGTATTTCCTCCTGTCAGTGTGGATGGCGCGCCGCTTTGCCCCTCACGGCCTGCGGTGGGACAGCATCCAATCCAGGATACCGTATTCATTGTGCAGCGCCAGGATCCAGCTGTTGTGGTTCTCCATGTAGAGCTGCTGGACAGACAGGCCCGGCGTGACGCCGATGCCGTAGGCCGCCAGCTCCTCGGGCGTGAAGAGGGTGAAACGGATATCCGTCCTCCCCTTTTCCCACAGCTTCTGCACGGCGCGCAGCAGGTAGGCGTGGCGGCCCGCCTGGTGGTCGATGTAGGCGGTGGAGATGTATGCGGGCACCTCCGGGAAATTTTCCAGGATGGGATAGCTCTCGCCGTTCATACTGGGGCAGATGGGCGCGCAGGCGGCAAACAGCCCGGGCGCGATGGAAACGGCCTTCAGCGTGCCGAAGCCGCCCATGCTCATGCCGAGGACATAGACGCGGTGCGCGTCCACCGTCCCGTCCGCGATCATCCGGCGGATGACGTCGCAGACGCGGCCCAGGTATTCCCGGTTCCAGCCGCGGTCGTTTTTGTCGTTGTCCGGGTCGGCGCCCAGGACGACCCGGTAGGGGTCGCCCTTTGCCCGCATTTTGGCAAACGCCTCTTCCATGGTGAGGCCGCCGGCCGGAGCCTGGGGCGCCAGCACGTACATGTCGGGCAGGCGCTCGGCCAGCTTGATGGCTCCCAGGGTGTCGGTGAGCTGGAGCAGGTTGTCCTCACCGCTGCCCCCGCCGCCGTGCAGAAACAGGATGAGGGGCCGCGGGCCCTGACAGTCCGGCTCATAGAGGCGGTAGCGGACGCCGTTTTCCTCCAGGGGGCGGAACAGCTCTTCGTGGAACAGCTCCACCTGGTCCGCGCCGTCCTTCGTCACCTTCACCGGCAGCGCGGGAGAGACGCACTCCACCGCAAAATCGGCGCGGTAGAGAAAGGGGTCCACGGTCAGATGCAGGATGCCGCCCCCGGCCTCCACCGCCGTGACGCCCGCGCTGGGCGTGACGGTGCTCAAATTGCAAAAACAGCCGGTGCATCGGAAATCCTCCGGCTTCAGGGCCGGGGCGGCGGCGTCCAGCGCGAGGCTGATGCCGTCGACCATCTGGCCGTAATCCATCATTTTGGTGTGCAGCGTGATCTTCATAAGGTCCTCCTTGTGTTATTCGGCCGCGATCTTGGAAATATCGTCCGGCAGCGCCTGCCCGGCAAACAGGTCTTTGATGAGGTCCGCCATAAAAAAGGACAGCTCGGCGAAGTGGTCTGTAATGTAGACCACGCCGTTGCAGGTGCTGACGTGCCAGTTGAACAGGTACCGGCAGAACCACTCGACGCTCACCAGCAGCTCGCCGCCGCGGTACAGCGCCTCGCAGTACATGGAGCGCATGGTCTCATCGATGACGCAGCCGATGCTGCCCCGGGCAAACTGCACCTCCCGGCCGTCGGCCAGCTTCAGCGTGGCCGTCAGGCCGCTCTCGCCGGGAAGGTACTGCGCGCCCACGGCCCCGGCCAGGAAGCGCAGCGGCACGCACAGGTATTCCCCGCGCACCTTTTCCCCGCCGTTCAGGCCATGGTATTTGAGCTTTTGCCAGCGCACGGGCGCCGCCGGCAAGGGCCGCAGGGTGTTGTGGAACCAGCAGGTGTCAAAGCCCTCCGCGAACGCCATGGCAAACTCGTCGCCCGTGCGGGGACGCCGGGGCTCGCCCATCACCACGGTGCCGTCCGGCTCCTTGCGGACGCCGGAAAACAGATAATCCCAATACAAAAACGCCTCGTCCAGCGTCTGCCCGTGGTCGCGGTTTTTGATGTCCAGATACACCAGATCGGCCTTTTTGCCCTTGTAAAAGGCGAAGTTGTCTTCCCCCTCGATGCGAATCTGCGGGATGGGATCGCACTGGTTGATCTTCATCCAGTAGAAGCGCGAGAGCTTGTTGACGGCGGCCTCGTCGTAATGGCCGCCGGGGGGCAGGCCGTTTTTCTCCGGGCGCGACTGCCAGACGGCCATGGGGCCGCCCAGGTTTTTCACCCGGCCGTGCTCATCGAACAGCAGCTGCGGCTTGGTGGGCCCGCCGGAGCCCGCCGCCCCGGCGAGCAGCTGGCCCTGGTAACGGGCGAACATGCTGGTCATCAAATTGCCCATGGACATGCCCTGCATGAACACGCGGCCCTCGTCGATGTTGTAGGTCTCCTTCATGCGGGCGATCAGCGCCGCGACGAATTTCAGGTCGTGGTTCTCCCGCCAGTCGCCGGGCGCGTGCTGGACGGGAAGATCGGGCGCGTCGGCGGGGTCCCAACCGTCAAAGACGCCCTCCACCGTCCACATCCGTTGGGAATGGGCGTCCGGGAACACGCAGATCAGGCCCTCCCGGTCCGCCACCATCGTCCAGGACGTGTAGACGGCGTGGCCCCAGCCCGTCATCAGGCCGCCGTGGTTGCCCACCACCAGCGGCACCTTTTTGCTGCCGTCGTAGCCCGCGGGCACGTACTCGTACCAGCGGTCCTCCACGCCGTCCGCCAAAACGCCCGTCACCTCCCGCAGGCCGGCGGGATAGGGCTGGGAGTTGTTGCCGTTTTCATTGACCACGAGATCGCTGCCCTTGAGCGCTTCCGGCAGATATTCGCGGTTCGCATCGTCCGGGGTGCCCGGGCGCAGTGTGACTTTCATTGAACTGCCTCCTTTTCCTCATCCTGCACGAGCCACTGAACGGCGGCGGGCAGGCTGACCTGGCAGGTGCCCAGGTCCGCGCCCGCCGGCAGCTCCGCCGTCCGGGCGGCGCCGCCCAGCAGGGCCGCCAGGCGCCGGTTTTCCTCTGCGGCGTCCGCGCCCTTTTCCCAGAAAAAGCAGAATTTTCCCTGCTGCGGTGCGCGCGCCAGCGCGTACAGGTCGTTTTCACTGCCGTGGAAAGCAGCCAGCTCGCCAAAGACGGCCTCCAGCGAGGCTTTGTTGTGGAAGATGCCCGTCTCCCCGCCCGCGGCGGCCTTTTTGCAGACCGTTTCCAAATCGAGCACCCCGTTGAGGGAAACAGCCTTGGAGAAGGTCTCCGGGTGCTTCAGCGCCATTTTTACCGCGCCGTACGCGCCCGTGCCCACGCCGCCGATCCAGTTGCAGGCCGGGTCAGCCGAGAGGGGCAGGTTGTTGCGGCAGATGCCGGGCAGCTCTGTGTTCATGAAATGCTCGTACCGGGGGCCGAACCGCATATCGGTGCACAGGCTGTGGTGCTGGTCCGGCGCGATGATGAAAATGCCGTACTGCGCGGCGCACCGCTCGGCGGGGGTGGCCAGCCAAT
Source organism: uncultured Oscillospiraceae bacterium (assembly GCA_958403605.1). GTDB lineage: Bacteria > Bacillota > Clostridia > Oscillospirales > Ruminococcaceae > Ruthenibacterium. The sequence continues at coordinate 754 of CATXYA010000112.1, read as the reverse complement.
CGATGGCCGCGCCGCCCTCCGTGTGCAGCAGCCACAGGACGGGATATTTCTTTTGATGCGCTTCGTCATCCAGCGCCAGGCGGTCCATCTCCGGCAGGAACACGCGGGCGGAAAAGGATCCGCAGGTGATCACCGACAGCGCGTTGATCTCGATCTGTGCCATTTTTTCTCCCTCCTCACTCGCTGGCCCGGACAAACGTCTGCTTGAGCTTGCCCTCCGCCGCCAGCCAGTCCAGATATTTTTTAAGATGCTTGTCGCAGTACTCCCAGTTGTGATAGCCGTGGTCGACGGTGCGGTAGATGTCCAGGCCCTGGGCGGCGTATTTGTCCATGAACGCCACGTTATCGCGGTAATGGGTGTCCTCCACGCCCGTGGCCATGTACGCCCGGGGGAACTTTTTCCCGGCGGCCATCTGTCGGTCGATCATATAGCAGATGTCGCTTTCCGTGTTGACGACATACTCCTGCTTGCCGAAGGCCGCGGCAAACATGTAAAACTCGTCGTTGCCGTCCTGCATGCCGTCGTCGATGGGCAGGTCGGCCACGTTTTTCAGGCCCGAGAACAAACCGATGGCGCCGAACTGCTCGGGATCCCGCACCAGCCATTTCAGGGAACCGTAGCCGCCCATGGAAAAACCGGCCAGAAAATTTTCCTGCGGGTCTTCAGACAGCGGGAACAGGTGCCGCACCACCCGGGGCGTCTCGACGGAGAGCTGCGAGAAATATTTGAAATCGCCGTGGACGGTGTCCATGT
>CATXYA010000111.1 GCA_958403605.1 uncultured Oscillospiraceae bacterium | reverse complement strand
GTAAAGCTACGTTGTTTTTCCGCGAAAGCAAGGAAAAACAAAAGCCTTCCCCCGGCGGGGGAAGGTGGCAGCCGCAAAGCGGCTGACGGATGAGGGGGCGCCCGCGGGCCTGCCAAGCCCCGAAGCGTCACCGCCGCCGGGCGGACGGAGGCGGAGCGCGGCGCCTTTCCTGCGGCGCTCCTGTATTTTTTCCACACACGAGCCGTGGATTTTCCTCCCTGCGGGGCGGCGCGCGGCGCTATACTTTCGTTAGAAAAGGAGTGTGAGGCCTTATGGCGAAAAAGCTGACGCTGGGCAGGCGCATCGCGGCGGAAAAAACCTCCTACCTGATGCTGCTGCCCAACCTCATCATGTTCGCGGTGTTCACCATTTATCCCATCCTGTGGGCACTGCGCTATATGCTGTACGATTACAAGGGCTACGGCGAGGCGAAGTTCATCGGCTTCGATAACTTCGTGCGCGTGTTCACCCGCGACCCGGTGTTCTGGCAGTCCGTGAGCAACACCATGGTGTATGTCTTCGGCAAGCTGATCCTCACCATCCCCATCGCTTTTCTGCTGGCGTTTTTGCTGAGCAAGAACACGCACATCAACGCCACCTGCCAATCCATCATCTTCACGCCCACCATCATGTCCAGCGCGGTGATGGCGCTCATCTTCTACCTGCTGTTCAATACTTACAACGGCGAGATCAACCGTTTCCTGATGTGGCTGGGCCTCATCGATGAAAACGTCAACTGGCTGGGCGTCAAGTACGCCATGCTCACCGTCATCATCCTGGCGGTCTGGGGCGGCGTCGGCAACTACATGGTCTACTTTATCGCGGGCCTCACGGGCATTTCCACCGACGTGTACGAGAGCGCCAAGCTGGACGGCGCCAACGGCGCGCAGACGCTGTTCCGCATCACGCTGCCCCTGCTGGCGCCCGTGCTGAAAATGATCCTCATGCTGGCGCTGGTCATCTCCTTCATGGATATGCAGAGCATTATGGTGTTGACGGAGGGCGGCCCTATGGGCAAGACCAACGTCATGTTCCTGTACATCTACCAGCTGTTCTTCCCCATCTCGGCCGGCTCTGCGGTGACGCAGGAATTCGGCTACGGCGCGGCGGTCAGCCTGGTGGCGGCGGCCATTGTGGGCATCATCACCGGCGCGTACCTCATCATCGGCCGCAAGCTGGACCAGATCACGGAATAAGGAGGAGCGAACATGGAACAGGTGAAACACCGCTATCATAAGCGCAGCCTTTCCGAGATGCGCCCCTCGGAAAAGCGGGACTATTTTGTGAGCTTATTGGGCAAGGCGCTGAAATGGGTCTTTGTGGGGGCCATGTGCATCTTCACGCTGTACCCCGTCATCTATACGCTGCTGGGCTCGTTCAAGACCAACGCCGAGCTGACGCTGGGCGGCAGCATCTTCCCGGAAAAATGGCAGTTCAGCAACTACGCCTATGCGTTCAGCAAGCTGAACTTCGGCCAGTACACCTTCAACAGTGTCATGCTGGCGGTGCTGACGGTGGCCTTTACGCTCGTCACGGCCTCCATGGCGGCCTACGTCATCGCCCGCAAGGAATTTCCCGGCAAAAAAGGCCTGACGGCGGCGTATCTGTGCAGTATGTTCATCTCTGTGGGCTCGGTGGCGCTGTATCCGCTGTACAATCTGCTGCACGGCCTGGGCCTCACCAGCAACATGGTGGGCCTGGCGCTGGTGCTCACGGGCGGCCAGGCGGCCAACATCTTCATGATCTCCGGCTTCATCCGCGCCGTGCCCAAGGAATTGGACGAGGCGGCCACCATCGACGGCGCGGGCTCCTTCCGCGTGTTCTGGCAGATCATCGTGCCGGCGGTCAAGCCCATCCTGGGCGTCATCTCGCTGTTCGCCTTCCGCACGGCGTGGAACGAATTTGTGACGGCGCAGGTGTTCTCCATGTCGAACCCCAACATGAAGACGCTGAGCGTGGCCGTGGCCAACCTGCGCTATTCGGCCAATGCCGCCGCGGAGTGGCACATCATGACGGCGGGCGCGTCCATCGCTCTGCTGCCCATCCTCATTGTTTACCTGCTGGCGAACCGCCAGTTCATCACCGGCCTGACGGCGGGTGCTGTTAAAGGGTAATTTCCTTGTCTGTCTCCAAACAGCCGCAGGCCCCCGCAGTAAAGCGGGGGCCTGCGGCTGTTGAATTCGCGGCTGCTGGTGATGCTCCTGTTTTTATGGGGCTGCCTCCGGTCGGTTGTCCGGCTGCTTTAACGTGCGGTAGGTATAAAATATGACGGCGGCGGAGAGGAAAAAGGTGAGCAGGTCTGATACCGGCATGGAATACAAAACACCGTCGAGACCAAAAAAGCAGGGCAGCAGCAGCGCAAAGCCGACGCCGAAAACGATCTCGCGCACCATGGACAGCAGCGTGGACACCAGCGGCTTGCCCAGGGACTGTAAATAGATAAACGTGGCCTTGTTAACGCAGGCGAAAACCATCATGCACAGGTAAATGCGGAAGGACTTGACGGCGAAATCAGTGTAATAGACGCTCTCATTGGCGGCGCCGAACACGCCGATGAGCTGCCGGGGGAACAGCTCGACAAGCAGCAGCGCTGCGGCGCCCACCGCCGCCTCACACACCAGCAGGCGGGTAAAGAGGTGCTTGGCCCGGTCCTTGCGCCCGGCGCCGATATTGTAGCCCACGATGGGGATACACCCCGCGGCCATGCCCACGGCAATGGAGATGACGATCTGGAAGAATTTCATCACGATGCCCACCACCGCCATGGGGATCTGGGCGTACTGTGCCTGCCCAAATACCGGGTCCGCGGCGCTGCAGCGCTGCACCATGTTGTTGATGGCCGCCATGGCCGCTACCAGCGAGATCTGCGAAAGGAAGCTGCACAGGCCCAAGGGCAGGAAACGGGCCAGCAGACGGCGGCTGAGCGCAAAGCTGCGCCGCTCCAGGCGCACGGCTTTCAGATGGAATAGGTACCACACCGCCAGCCCCGCCGTCAGCGCCTGGCCCAGCACCGTGGCCAGGGCGGCCCCCATCATGCCCCAATGGAACCCGAAGATGAACAGCGGGTCCAGCACGATGTTCACCGCCGCGCCCGCCAGCGTGGACAGCATGGCGAATTTGGGGCTGCCGTCGGAACGGATGATGGGGTTCAGCGCCTGACCGAACATATACACGGGGATGCCCAGGGAAAGATAGAAAAAATATTCCTGCGACTGCCGAAACGTCTCCCCGTTGACGCGCCCGCCGAACAGCGTCAGCAGCTGATCGGCGAACAACAGATAGGCAGCCGCCAGCGTCAGGCCCGCGGCCAGGCACAGCAATACCGAATTGCCGATGCTGCGCTGCGCGTTCCCGCGCTCTCCGGCGCCCAGGCTGATACTGACGAAGGCACAGCAGCCGTCGCCGATCATCACAGCGACGGCCAGGGCCACCACCGTCAAAGGGAACACCACGGTGTTGGCGGCGTTGCCGTAAGAGCCCAGATAGCTGGCGTTGGCAATGAAGATCTGGTCGACGATGTTGTACAGCGCCGCCACCAGCAGCGAGATGATGCAGGGCACCGCATAACGGCCCATCAGTGCGCCGATTTTTTCCTGTGCCAAAAATGCGTTGGATCGTTGTTCCATGAAACTGAAAACCTCCTGAATGATAATTGGTGGACCGGAAGCGCCCAGGCGCTCCCGGACAAAAAAACAGCGTGCGCCAAAGAAAGCTGGATTTACGCCTTTGGCTACACGCTGTATTTTGTTTGGTATAAAATTTTTTGTGCAAAATAAAAACAGCAAGAGGCTGACAACCGGATTTATGCCGTCAAGCCACTCGCTGTATTTCTTATTATAACAAGTGTTTTTTCTTTTTGCAAAGCCTTTTTTGTTTCCCCGGAGAAAATAATTGATCGGGATGGCTGTTGGCCGGGGAGAGCCAATAGGGCCTGAAAATTGCTGCTGCCCACAAAAAACGGCACCGGAGCTCCGGTGCCGTTTTGCTGATCAAAGCTTGCCGCTTACGGGCGCAGGCCGCTGCCGCCCTGCAGGGTGATGGTCTCGCCGGTGACATAGGAGGCTTCCTCGCTGGCCAGGAAGACGCACACGCGGCCGATATCCTTTTCGGCATCGGCGAAGCGGCCCAAGGGGATGCCCTGGATGGTCTTCTGGAACAGGTCGGGGTAGGCTTCCTTCCACTGGGCCAGGCCCTCGGTCATGGCCAGGGGGCACACCACGTTGACGCGCACGCCTTCAGGGCCCCACTCGGTGGCGGCCACACGGCTCATGCCGCGGATGCCCTCTTTGGCGGCCGCGTAGCTGGACTGGCCGTCACGGCCAAACAGACCGGCGCCGGAAGCAAAGTTCACCACGGAGCCTTGAGTCTCCTTCAAATAGGGGAACGCATGCTTCATGTAGAAGAAGGTGGCATACAGGCCGGAGTAAACAGCTTTGTCGAAGTCCTCTTTGGTGTGGTCCACCAGCTTCACGCCGGAGGCGGAGTTCTGGGCGTTGTTGACCACGGTATCCAGATGGCCGAACTCTTTTACGCCGGTCTCGATGGCGTTCTTCACTTCTTCCTCGTTGCCGCCGTCGGCGGTGACGATACACACTTTGATGCCGTATTCGGCTTCCAAAGCGGCCTTGGCCTTCTCCAGCTTGGAGAGCGTGCGGCCCGTGAGGATCAGGTTGGCGCCCTCGTTGGCGAACGCCTTTGACACACCGTAGCCAATGCCCTGGCCGCCGCCGGTGATCAGTACCACTTTGCCTTCAAAACGCTTCAATGGAATCAACTCCTAAAAATTTTTCAGATCCTGCGGGCCTGCATCGCCCGCTTGTTAATAATATAACATCTTTTACCAGGAAAAGGAATGAGCGAAATGCACAAAAAGCACCTTCACATTTTAGTGAAGGTGCTTTTTATCTTAGCAGTTATTATCAGCCGTTTTTGCCGCCCTTGAGGGCTTTCATGCGCAGGTCATGCTGCAGGATGCGCTTGCGGATGCGCAGGCTTTTGGGGGTGACCTCCAGCAGCTCGTCCGGCTTCAAAAATTCCAGGCTGGCCTCCAGGCTGAAGCGGGACACCGGCACCAGGCGCAGCGCGTCGTCGCTGCCGGAAGCGCGGGTGTTGGTGAGGTGCTTTGTTTTGCACACGTTGACGGAGAGGTCCTCGCCCGTGGGGCTGTAGCCAACCACCATGCCCTCGTACACCTCTTCGCCGGCGTCGATGATCAGCGTGCCGCGCTGCTGGGCGTTGAACAGGCCGTAGGTGACGGCGGTGCCCGTCTCAAAGCTGACCAGGCTGCCCGTGCTGCGGGCAGGCAGCTCGCCGCGCCAGGCGTCGTAGCCGTCGAAGATCGTGTTCAAAATGCCCTCGCCATGGGTGTCGGTGAGAAACTCGTTGCGGTAGCCGAAGAGGCCGCGGGAGGCGATGCGGAATTCGATGCGCATGCGGTCGGCGCCCAAGGGTGCCATCTGCACCAGCTCGCCCTTGCGGGAGCCCAGCTTCTGCATCACGCTGCCCTGGTATTCCGTGGGCACGTCGATGACCACGATCTCCATGGGCTCCATCAAAACGCCGTCTTCCTCGTGCGTCAGCACCTTGGGCGGGGAGACCTGCAGCTCATAGCCCTCGCGGCGCATGGTCTCGATGAGGATGGACAGGTGCATCTCGCCGCGGCCCATCACGCGGAAGCTGTCGGTAGTGGCGGAATCCTCCACCTTCAGCGCCACGTCGCGCAGCAGCTCCTTGTGCAGGCGCTCGCGGATCTGGCGGCTGGTGACAAATTTGCCCTCGCGGCCCGCAAAGGGGCTGTCGTTGACGGAGAAGGTCATCTCCACCGTGGGGTCGTTGATCTTCACAAAGGGCAGCGGCTCCACCAGGGCGGGGTCGCACAGGGTGTTGCCGATGTTGATGTCGGTCAAACCGCTGAACGCCACGATATCGCCCGCGGAGGCCTCGTCCACCGGTGTGCGGCCGTTGGCCTCAAAGCTGTACAGGGCGGTGATGCGCCCGCGCTTGGCCAGCTCGCGGTCATGCCAATCGCACACGGCCACGTCCTGGCCCACCTTCACGGTGCCGTTTTCCACGCGGCCGATGCCGATGCGGCCCACAAATTCATTGTAGTCGATGGAAGAGCACAGCATCGTCATGGGGGCGGTGGGGTTGCCCTCCGGCGGCTGCACGTATTCCAGGATGGTCTTGAACAGAGGCTCCAGGTCGGTGCCCTCCACCTCGGGGCTGTAGCTGGCGGTGCCAGCGCGGCCGGAGCAGAACACCATGGGGCTGTCCAGCTGTGCATCGGTGGCGCCCAGGTCCATCAAAAGCAGCAGGATCTCGTCGATGACTTCCTTCACGCGGGCGTCAGGGCGGTCG
>CATXYA010000110.1 GCA_958403605.1 uncultured Oscillospiraceae bacterium | reverse complement strand
CAGCCTTTTGTTTTGCCATTTTTTGCAGACAGAGGGCGATGCGCCCTCTGTCTTTTTTTATTTTTGATGCGCCTGTGCGCCCTCGCTTTTGATTTGATTGGAAAGGATCTTTATCATGAAAGCTTATTCTTGGAAAAGCGCCGCCGCGCGCTTTTTGACCGCGCAAACGGTCTCTCTGTTCGGCTCCTCCTTGGTGCAGTACGCCATTGTCTGGTATATCACACTGTCCACCTCGTCCGGGAAAATGCTGACTGCTTCGACGCTGTGCGGCTTTTTGCCGCAGATCGCCATCTCTCTGTTCGCCGGGGTTTGGGTGGACCGGTATGATCGCAAAACGATGATCATGCTGGCTGACTCCTGCATCGCCGTATCCACGCTGCTGCTGGCCGCCGTTTTTGCCACAGGGCACAAAAGCATGACGCTCTTGTTTGCCATCCTGGCGCTGCGCTCTGCGGGGACGGGGATCCAGACCCCGGCGGTCAACGCCGTATTGCCGCAGATCGTCCCGCAGGAGCATCTGATGCGCGTCAACGGCATCAACAGCACCTTAGCTTCTTTCACGATGTTTTTGTCTCCGGCCGTGAGCGGCGCCATCCTTTCGGCGGCCTCTTTCGAGACGACCCTGCTCCTCGACGTCTTCACCGCCGTCATCGGAGTGGGCATCACCGCCACGATTCCCATCCGGCACCCCGGACCGGAGCATACCGCCGCAAATTCCGGCCTGGCGGAGCTGCGGGGCGGCTTTCGGTATCTCAAAAAAGACCGGACCGTCCGCCGGCTGCTGGCTTATCAGCTGATGCTGCTTTTTCTCATCAGTCCCTCCGCCTTTTTGACGCCGTTGCTGGTGAGCCGGACGTTCGGGCCCGAGGTATGGCGGCTGACGGCCAGTGAGATGACCTACAGCCTGGGGATGGTATTGGGCGGGGCGCTCATCGCCGCCTGGGGCGGATTTCGTCAAAAGACCGCCACCATTTTGTTTGCAGGGACCTTTTACGGCCTGATCATGGTGGGGCTGGGCTGCGCGCCCATTTTCCCCTTTTATTTGTTCTGCAATACCTTGATCGGCGTCACGGCCCCCTGCTACAACGCGCCGATCACGGTGATCATCCAGCAAACGGTGCCTCCGGCGCTGCATGGCCGTATCTTCAGCCTGATGCAGATCGCCACTGCCTGCGCCCTGCCGCTGGGGATGGCCTTTTTTGGGCCGCTGGCCGACAGCCTGCGGGTACAGACGCTTTTGTTGTCCGCCGGCATCGCCGTGGCACTGCTGTCGCTGATCATCTGGCGGCTGCGCTGGCTGCCGGGACCGACTGGAATTTCGAAGGAAAAGGAAGAACGATCATGAGTATGTTAGAGATCAAGCATCTCTCCCACGCCTTTGGTGAGCGCGTGCTGTTCCGCGACGCGGCGCTGACACTCAACCGGGGAGAGCACGTGGGCGTGGTGGGCCCCAACGGGGCCGGGAAGAGCACGCTCCTCAAATTCTGCACCGGCCAGCTGCTGCCCGACGCGGGGCAGATCACCTGGCAGCCGCGGCTGGCCGTGGGCTGCCTCGATCAATACGCGCAGCTGCCCGCCCGCCAGATGGGGCGCGCCTTTTTGGAGACCGCCTTCGCCCCGCTCTTCGCCCTGGCCCAGCGCATGGACAGGCTGTACCAACAGGCCGCGGCGGGCGACGAAGAGGCCTTACTGCTGGCCGCCCAGGCGCAGGAGGCCTTGGAGCAGCAGGATTTTTACCGCGTGGAGACCCGCATCGCACAGGTGGCGGCCGGGCTGGGGCTGGAGGCGGCGGAGCTGGACCGGCCCATCGCGCAGCTGAGCGGCGGACAGCGGGTGCGGCTGATCCTGGCGAAGCTGCTGCTGCAGCGGCCCGACGTGCTGCTGCTGGACGAGCCCACCAATTTCCTGGACCAGCCCCATGTGGCCTGGCTGGCCGATGAGCTTTCCAAAACCGAAAACGCCTACCTGGTCGTCTCCCATGACCGCGAGTTTTTGGAAAAGACCGCCACCCGCATCGTGGATGTGGATCATGGCACCCTGCGGAAATACGAGGGCACCTATTCCCAGTTCCTCGCCAAGAAGGCCTTTCTGCAGGAGGATCACGCCCGGCAGTACGCCGCCCAGCAAAAGGAGATCAAGCGCACGGAGGAATTCATCCGCCGCAACCAGGCCGGACGCAACGCCAGGATGGCCCGCGGCAGGCAAAAGCAGCTGGACCGGCTGGAACGGGTGGCGGCGCTGGCCCCGTCGGACCATCCGCCCGTCTTCTCCTTCCCCAGCCTGCCGCTGGCGGCGGCGTCCGCGCTGACCGTGCGGCGGCTGGCCGTGGGCTATACCGCCCCCATCCTGTCCGGCCTCGATTTTTCCCTGCGCTGCGGGGAAAAGGTGGTGCTGTGCGGCTTCAACGGCGTGGGCAAAACGACGCTGCTCAAAACGCTGACGGGCAGCCTGCCGCCCTTGGGCGGAGGCTTCCGCTTTGCCGGGCAGGCCGTGGTAGGCTATTTTGAGCAGGAGCCCGTGTGGGCGGACGGCACGCGCGCCCCGGTGCAGCTGCTGGCACAGGCCTGCCCGCAGCTTTCCCCCAAGGAGGTGTACAACCAGCTGGCGCGCTGCGGCATCCCCTCCAAACGCGCGCTGCAGCCCATCGCCACCCTCAGCGGCGGCGAACAGGCCAAGGTGAAGCTGTGCCTGCTCACCTGCCGCGCCTGCAATTTCCTGCTGCTGGACGAGCCGACCAACCACCTGGACCTGCCGGCCAAGGAGGCCCTGCAGGCCGCGCTGCGCACCTTTCCCGGCACGGTGCTGCTGGTCTCGCACGAGGCGGCGTTCTACCGCGGCTGGGTGCACCGCGTGCTGCAGATCGAGGTGTCATCGCGCTGACGCGCACCGCGCCCGCGGGGAGGAAGAACGTTTCGCCTCCCGCGGGCGCTTTTTCTCCGTGCCGGCAAAAAATTTTCAGCGCGCCACCGAAAGCGCTTGACATAACAAAAGTTGTTATGATATACTCGCAGCAGAACATAACAAATATTGTTATGATATCCTACAAGGAGCATATGATGGAAGAACGTAAGGTTTTAGAGATCACCACGGAAAAAGAGCTGCGCACCTATATGCACCCGCTGCGCCAAAAGATCCTGTTTGAATTGAGCCTCCACCCCGAGGGCCGCACCGCCAAACAGCTGGCCGACACCCTGGGGGTGGCCCCGTCCAGCGCCGGGCACCATCTGTCCGAGCTGGAAAAGCTGGGCCTGGTGAAGCTGGACCACACGGAGCTGATCCACGGCTTCACGGCCAAGTTTTACTGCGAGGCGGGCGTGAGCGTGAACATCCACCCCTCGGCGACGGCGCAGCAGATCCGCCGCACGATGCTGGAAAACGACATGAGCCAGCGCCTTGCCCATCTCGACCAGCTGGCCGGATGGAGCAACGCCCAGGGCTTGAGCGCCGAGGAGGCGGTGCTGCGCCATTCCCTGCGCAGCGGCACCCTCTATCTCACGCAGGAGGAAGCGCGGCAGCTCAATGACTGGCTGGCGGCGAAGCTGTCCCAGTACGAGCGCCCCCATGAGGATGCCCATCTTTACGAGTACGCCTTCCTCACCGCCGACCTCACGCTCTGGCAGCAGCTGCGCGGCGAAGCGGGCAACTAACCGGTCCTCATTCCATAGCCGCCAGGCCTCTGGCAAAAAAGCAAGCGTCCGGGGCCTTTCTTTTTTGCGCCTTTTTTTGCGGTGAAAACGTCTTTTTTCCGCCCCTCCATCCCTCCAAAATACAGTCCTCATGAAAGGAAGCGACCTCTATGAAACAGCGTCCCTACCGGCCCTGGCGGTATCTCGCCGCCTTCAGCCTGTCCTACCTCGGCACCGGCATCTTCATGTGCGTCAACACCCTCATCAGCCTCTCCCGCGGACTGGACCTGGCGCAGGTCTCTTTGGGCCTCGCCCTGGCCTCGTTCACCGCCGTGGCGCTGGAGCTGCCCAGCGGCATGGCGGGCGACCTCTTTGGCCGCAAGCGGGTGTGGATGATGGCCACCATGGCCCAGCTCGTGCAGATGGCCCTTTTGCTGTTTGCCAGCGGGCCGCTGCTGCTGCTGTCCTACGCGCTGATGGGCGTCTCCAAGGCCCTGCTCTCCGGCACGCTGGACGCACTGTACATGGAGGGCTGGATCCACACCCGCGGCACGGACACGCTGGCCAAGGCCAGCGCGTGGAACGCCGCCGCTCAGACGGGCTGTATGTCCCTGGGCGCCCTGGTGGGCGGTGTGCTGGCCACCCTGCCCTTTTTCCGGGAGTACACGGTCAACCTGCTGGCCATCTGCGTGCTGCGCGTGGCCGCTCTGGCCTGGGTGGCGGTGATGATCCCCGCGGACGCGGGCCATGCCCGGGCGACGCGGCAGGCGCGCCCCTCCCTGCTGCGCCAATTTGCGGCCCAGGGGCGCACCGCCCTGGACGCTGCGGCCCATTCCGGCCAGCTGCTGCTCTGCCTGCTCTGTGCCGCCGCGCTGGGCTTCGGCATGATCGGTCTGGAGGCCTATTGGGAGCCGCGTTTGGTGGAGCTGGCGCCCGCGGGCGCACAGCTGGGCCCGGTGCTGGGGATCTTGAGCAGCATCTCCATGCTGGGGGCGCTGGGCGGCAGCGTGCTGTGCGCCCAGCTCACCAAATACTGCCGCACACCGCGCCGCCGGGTGCTGGCCTTCCTGCTCACGCGGGTGCTCATCGGCGCGGCGCTGCTGGCGGTGGCCTGCGCGGCGGACGTCCCCGGGTTTGCGGTGCTGTTCACCGGCTATTACCTCACCGTCGGCATGCACTCCACCGCCGAGGACGTGTTGCTGCAGGGCGCGGCGCCGGACGAGGCGCGCGGCACGCTGATGAGCGTGGAGAGCCTGCTGGTGACGGCGGGGATCTTTCTCAGCCAGCTGGTGTCCTCGGCCTGGCTGCTGCGCGGCTCCATCCGCGCGCTGTGGGTGCTGGAGGCCGCCGTGCTGCTGGGCGGCACGGCGCTGGCTGTATGGGCCTGCCGCCGGGCCCAGCGGCACAAAACCGTCGAAAATCCGGCGCAAAACGGCTAAAACTTGACGCCGCCGCCGCAATTTGCTAAAATTGGCAGGCAAACTTGTAAAATTTTAGGAGAGCGGGATGCCCCGCTCTCCTGATTTTTGCCGGACGCGGAAAGGGGGGCCTGCATGTCGAAACGGACGGAGCATCTGCGCCGCAGCCTGCGGGCCCACGGGCCCAAGTGGCTGGCCGTGGCTTTGAGCATAGGCGCAGCGGGGGCCGTGTGCGGGGCGCTGTGGCAGACGGTGGACGTCGTCACCGTCACAGATACCGCGGGCACCGGGGCGGTGCTGATGACCGCGCTGGAAGAGCCGGAGGACCTGCTGCCCCTGGCCGGCCTGTCCCTGGAGGCCGATGATTCCGCGTTTTATGAGGCGAACGGGGACGGCACCGCCCGCCTGCGCGTGGTGCGCGCCTTCCCGCTGACGGTGCACGCCGACGGCGGGACGCGCACCGTGGACGTCAGCGCCGGGACAGTGGCCGAGGCCGTCGCCAAGGCGGGTGTCCACCTGAACCGCGATGATTTCACCGAGCCGCCCCTCACCCAGCCTGTGGCGGAGGATCTGGCGCCCATCACCGTGTACCGGGTGACCTACGAGGACACCGTGACCACGGAGCCGATTCCCTTCGCCACGGAATACGTGGAGGAGGGCGACCCCGAGGCCAGCCGATACACCCACGACATCCTGCGCCAGGCAGGGGCCGACGGCAGCCAGGAGGTCGTCACCCGGGCCAAGTTCATCGACGGGCAGCCCGCGGGCAGCGAGGTGGTCAAGACCACCTCGCTGGTGGAACCGGTGACCGAGATCCGCGCCCGGGTCTACAACAATGTGGTCAGCCCCCTGGAGGCCCCGGCGGGCATCACGGTGACGGACCACGTGCCCAGCCAGTACTCCCAGGTGTACACCATGAAGGCCACGGGCTATTATTCGCCCCGGGGCAAGGGCGCGTCCGGCCTGGGCCTGTACTATGGCACCTTTGCCGTGGACCCCACCCTCATCCCCTATGGCACCAAGGTCTACATCGTCTCCACGGACGGCAAATTCGTCTACGGCTGGGCCATCGCCACAGACACGGGCGCCTTCATCCACTCGAACCGCATGCAGGTGGACCTGTTCTACGAGACCTACGCGGAAAGCGCCGCCAACGGCGTCAAACAGGTGTACGTCTATGTGCCCTGACATTTTAAAACTAAAATAAAGAAGGGCGCGTTGCAAAACGCGCTCTTTTTGCATATCGGAATGGAAAGGTCCGCAGGCGCCCCCTCATCCGGCGCTTTGCGCCACCTTCCCCCACCGGGGGAAGGCGAACGCGGGCGGCAAGCCGCCCTGCTACT
>CATXYA010000109.1 GCA_958403605.1 uncultured Oscillospiraceae bacterium | reverse complement strand
CCGCGCTTCCGCGCGCCCAATTTCTTTTTCGATCAACTGCTCCGCGATCTCAAATGCCCGGATGCGCCGTGTCGCCAAGGTGATCTGGGAGCGGCAGCGGCCCGCCTGCTCCTTCGCTTCCAAGGTCTTCACCGTCTCCCGCAGCTTGTGCAGTGTGGAGTCGATCTGCCGCTTGGCCTCCAAAAGCTCTTCTGTCGAAAACTCCATCGTTCCCTCCGTTGTCTCCTAAGCGTGGCCCCGTCAAAGCGCCGCAGCCCCGCCGGGGCCCTCGTATTCGCCCAGCACCCGCGCCAGCTCCAGCACGTCGGCGGCCAGAAAATCCGCGCCCGCGGCGGCCAGCTCCTCCTGCCCCCGAAAGCCCCACAGCACGCCGCAGCCCGCCAGCCGGGCATTGTGCGCCGTGAAGATGTCCACGTCGCTGTCCCCCACGTACATCACGCCGCCGCGCGCAAGGCCCCATTCCCCCAGCACAGCCTCCACCAGCGTGGGGTCGGGCTTTGGGGGCGTGCCGTCCAGCCGCCCGCGCACGGTGTCGAACACGCCGGGGAAAAACGCCTCCACCATGGCCCGGGCGGGCGCGTCGTCCTTGTTGGACACCACGCCCAGCCGCACTCCGGCCTTTTGCAGGCCCGCCAGCAGCGCGGGCACGCCGGGGTACGGGGCCGTGTGGTCCAGCTTGTGGGCGCCGTAATGGCGCAGAAACAGCCCCAGCGCCAGCGCCTGGGTGGCCGCGCCCCGGTGGTGGGCGGGCAGCATGCGCTCCACCAGCTTGGGGATGCCGTTGCCCACCATGCGCCGGTACGCCTCTACCGGGCGGCCCGGCAGGCCCATGGCGGCCAGGGCGTGGTTGCCCGCCGCCGCCAGGTCCCGCAGGGTGTCCAGCAGCGTGCCGTCCAGATCGAAAATAACTCCTTGTACCATCACAGCGTTCCTCTTTTGCAGGGCCGGCCCGCGGCCGCCGCGCCGCTCCGCCGGGGCGGAAGCAAGCGGGTCATGGCAGCTCCTTGCATTTTTTCCAGTCCTCTTCCAGCATCGCCATCAAAATGTCATCCGCATAACGATTGCCGTCCCGCACGGCGTCCCGCAGCACGCCCTCCCGCTGAAACCCCGCCTTGGCATAGACGCGCTCCGCGCGGGGATTGAAGGAGAAAACGTCCAGCGACAAGCGGTGCAGCTTCAGCACGGAAAAGGCAAAATCGCGCGTGGCCTGCGCCGCCCAGGTCCCGATGCCCCTGCCGCGCACCGTGGGGTGGAACAGCGCAATGCGGAAATTGGCGCTCCGCAGCGAAAAGTCGATCTCATTGATGACGCTTTCGCCCACGATCCGCCCGTCGGGCGCGATCAGCAAAAACAAATAACAGTCGTCGTCCGCCAAACAGCGGGAGAAAAACGCGCCCACCTCTTCTGGGAAAAACGACTCCTTGCACCCGGTCAGGCGCGCCACCTCCGGGTCCAGCGGGCAGTAATTCTGTTCATAGTAGGCCTGCGCGTCGGTCTCCCGCGCCAGGCGCAGCACAAAGCCGTCCTTGGTCCAGACGGCATCTTGTTTTTTCATCGGGGTCCCTCCGTTCTGTTGACGCCTGACGCCGGACGCCTGCGTCCCGTCCCGCACCGCGGCGGCCCCGCTACAACGCCTCGACAAAGTGGTTTTCATACAGCTCCCAGTATTTCTGGTACACAAAGTCCCGGCTGCCGTCAAAATTGAGCTGGTACATCCTGAAAAACACGGGGAAGTCTTTCGGCTGCCACTGCTCCTCATAGGTATAGCAATATTTCATGCCGAGCTTCTGCATCACCCGTCCGCTTCGGGGGTTGTTGCGGTCATGGGTCGCGGTGATGAAGGGCAGCCCGTCCTTCTTCACCTGCTCCACCACCGCGTTCCCCGCTTCGGTCACAATTCCCCGATGCCAGAATTCCTTGCGCAGGCCATAGCCAAAATCGTGGCTGTCCTCCATCCCCACATTCAGATAGCCGATGGGCACATCGTCGCTTTTCAGGCAGATGGCGTACGCATAGGCCTGCGGCTGCTCATATTTGGCCGCATACCGCTCTTCATAAAATTTCTTCGTTTCCGCCAGATCCTTCAGGGGATCCCAGGGCAGGAACCTGTTGACCTCTTTATCCTTCAGCAGGAGGAAGAGCGCCTCCAGGTCCTCCGGCGTAAATTTCCGCAGGATCAGGCGTTCTGTCTCCAAGGCCGGTGTATTCATCAGATCCTCCCTCTTATAAGGTAAAGGGGATGGCCTGCACCGCGTAGCGCAGCACCCCGCGCACCCGCAGCCGGCGGCGGCAGGGCAAATTCACCGTCACGTCGCAGCGCCCCGCGCTGACGGCAAAGGGCGTCTCAAACAGGGTGAACGAGAGGTCGCTCGTCAGCACGCAAACCTCGTGTCGGGTGAAAAAGCGGGTGTAGCACACCGAAAGTGTGCGGTTGGCGTTTTTGCACAGCCCCTCCCGCCGCATCCCCTCCAGGGACACCAGCAGGCACAAAAACGACAGTGCCACGGGCACGGCCAGCACCGGCAGCAGCGCGGGCATCGAGGCCAGCGCCACGCCGCCCATGCCCAAAAACAGCGCCAGCAGCACGCCGGGCTTCCACAGATACTGCACCGGGCTCTTGCGCCCCGGCTCGCACAGGGGGCCGTCCGGGGCCGTAAAGCTGGGCAGCAGCGCCTGGGGCATCTGCTCCGCGCCCTTTTTGTACACCAGCACCGGGATGTCCCCGCCCGCAAAGCTGCCCGCCGAGACGTACACCGGGTAGCGCCGCAGCAGCCGCGCCACCGGCGTCACCCGCACCTCGCAGGCCGTCACCGCCGCCACGCGGATGCGCCGCTCGATCTTGGTGACAAAGCCGCCGCGGCTGATGAGCACGCCGCCGTTGCGGCACACGGAAAAGTGCATCGTGTGCAAAAAGGCGTACAAAAAGGTGATGCTGCCCACCAAAAAGCACAGCGCCGCCAGCGCCGAAAGGCCCGCGGGCAGCCACAGGCCCGCCAGCTGGGTCAGGCGTGTCAGGTTCTCCTTGGCCAGGGCCTCCAGGTCCTGGTCGATGAAATCGTTGGCCTTGTGCAGCGCCATGTAGACGAAGGCGCAGCTGGTGAGCACGTTGGCGCTGAGCATGGCGAAGGTCAGCCGCTCAAAGCCCGCGGGCGCAAACACCGAGGCGTCGCTCTTCACGGGCATCAGGTCCTCGGCCAGCGCCGCCGCGTCCTTCTTGTGCAGATAGAGGGTAAAGGTGGCGGGCGCGGAGTAGTTTTTGAAATACAGCACCACGCGGCTGGCCCCCAGCAGGCGGCAGTACAGCGGCCGGCTCACCTCCAGGGCCGCCAGGCTGGCGCGCGCCCAGGCGTAGTGGTTCTGCAGCCAAAAGCCGCTCTCCGTCTCAATGGTGTCCGCCGTCAGCCAAAAGCCCGTGGCGCTCCACAGCGCCAGCGCCAGCACCGCAAACACCGCCAAGATCACCGCGTCCTGCCCCAGGGCGGCCCAAAAGGCGTCCAGGCGGAAGGCCAGCAGCGCCCGCACCATGGGCAGCAGGCACAGCAGCAGGCCATAGCGGAAATAGCGCAGCGCGTACAGCAGATGGAACCGCTTTTTCATACCAGCTTGCCCCCGTGGGAGATGCGCGCCGCCAGCGCCTCGGCGTCCGCCAGGCGCGCCCCCGCCACCAGTGTCACGGTGCCGCTGGAAAACAGCAGCAGCACGCACACGCCCGCGGCGCGGCAAAGCGGCGTCTGGAAGATGCGGCAGCCCGTCACAAAGCGCAGCGGCAGCCGCTTGGTGGAGAGGAACAGCAGCCCCTGGCGCACCGTCAAATGGTTGCCGCCCACGCGCACGCCGCACGAGGCCAGCCGCGGCGCCGCGCCAAAAAAGCACAGCGCGCCCCAGGCCGTGCAGCACAGCACCAGCAGCCCGGCGCCGCCGCGCCAAAAGACGGCCAGCAGCACCGCGCCCGCCCCGGCCAGCCAAGCGCTCACAATGGCCGCGCCCCGCCGCGTCACTCGGAAATCCATCGGGCCCCTCCCTTCTGGCACTCGGTCACTTGCCGCCGTTCAGCTTCCAGGCCAGCAGCAAGTCGTGGAACTTCGTATTCTTCGCCAGCACCACCAGTTTGTCTCCGCACACGATCTGCGTGTTGCCACGCGGCACGATGAACTCGTCCCCGCGCGTGACGCTGATCACCACCACGTCCTCCGGGATGGGCAGCTGGGCCAGCGTCTGGCCACTGTACGGGAAGGTGTCCGGCACGGCGATCTCCGTCAGCGAGGCGGTGCCCCCCGCCAGGCTCAACAGCTGCTGGATGGCCGCCGTCTCCACCTCGCGCTCAATGAGCAGCGACAGGTTGTCGGTGGCCGACACCGCAATGTCCACGCCCAGCTGCTTCAAAATGGGGGCGTTTTTCGGGTTGTTGACACGGGCGACCGTGCGCCGCACGTGGAACACCTCCTTCGCCAGCTGGCAGGCCACCAGGTTGTTCTCGTCCCGGCCCGTCACCGCCACCAGCGCGCCGCAGCTGCCCACGTCGGCGCTCTCCAAAACCTCCACCACCGTGCCGTCGCCGTAAATGACCCTCAGGTCCAGGCTGTCGGCCACGTGGGCGCACAGCATCGGGTCCTTTTCCACCAGCACTGGGTCGTGCCCGTGCTCCAACAGCGTCTTGGCCAGGTAGTACCCCACCTTGCCGCCGCCCACTACACAAACGCGCATCGTCCGCTCCTCCTTCAGTCCGCCAATTCGCTGAAAATGATCTTGTCGCCCTCGGCAAGGCGCAGCTCGGGCCGCACCAGCTCCATGATGCCGCTTTGATGCAGCAGCCCAAAGACGATCATCCCCGGGCGGGGCGGGCGCACCTCCTCCACCAGCAGCCCGCCGGTGCCCGGCGCCGCGGGCAGCGCTGAAAACAGCGCCGTGGACGAGCCGAACACCACGCTCTGCTCTCCGGAGCCCTCCTCCAGCAGGTTTGCCAGCACGGCGTTGGCCGTCAGGTTGGTGCCGCACACGGCCCGCAGGCCGAAGCGCGCCGCGTACACGTCCTTGCTGGCCGGGTCGGTGATGCGGGTGATGATCTTTTCAACGCCGAACATCTCGCGCGCGATCTGCGCCACCATGATGTTCACGTTGTCGTCCCGCGTCACGGCCACCACCGCGTCGCAGGCCTCGATGCCCGCCGAGCGCAGCACGTCCACGTCGATGGCCACGCCCGCGGTGGCCATGCCCGTAAAGGGCGGCTCCAGGGTGTTCAGCGCCTCCAGGTTCTGCGGCACCGCGTCCAGCACGGACACGTCGTGCCCCAGCTTCTCCAGCAGCGACACCAGCTTCAGCCCCACCCGCTGGCAGCCCACGATCAAAATGTTCATTATTACAGGATGCTCCTTTGTCACATTGTTGTTAGGATATGACGCCGCGGCCCGGAATATCGTCCCCGGCGACAGAAAAGGCAGAGCGCGCGCTCTGCCCCTTTTGGTGTTGCGGCGTCAGAATTCGCCCTCGTCGCGCAGGGCCTTCAGCTTCAAAATGGCGGCCACCGTCTTGCCGTCGGTGATCTCGCCCGCCAGCACCTTTTGGGCCGCCAGGTCCAGCGGCAGCGTGAACACGGACAAAAATTCGTCCGGGTCCAGGTGCTGGCGCACGTCCGTCAGGTCCTTGGCGGCGTACAGCCAGATGATCTCGCTGCAATAGCCGCAGGTGGGGATGATGTGCCCCAGGTCGCGCCAGGTAGCGGCCTCCAGGCCCGCCTCCTCGCCCAGCTCGCGCTTCGCGGCCTCAAAGGGGTCCTCCCCCCGCTCCAGCTTGCCCGCCGGGATCTCGATCAGCTCCCGGTCCAGCGCGTAGCGGTACTGGCGCACCAGGTGCACCTCGCCCCGCTCGTTCAGCGCGGCCACGCCCGCGCCGCCGTGGTGGTGCACCACCTCGCGGGTGGAGGTGTTCCCATTCTCCAGCTCCACGGTGTCCAGCGTCACGGTGATGACGCGCCCGGCGAACTTTTCCTCGCTGGAAAGCTGCTTTTCAAAATGTGCCATCAGGCATCCTCCTCCGGCGCGGCCCCCGCCGCGCCCTCTTTTTCACAGCGCACCCGCTCGATGCGCCGGTCGCTGGCGCTCAGCACCGTGAAGCGCACGCCGCCCCAGCACACGCTGGCCGCTTCGTCCGGCCCCGGGATGTGTCCCAGCTGGTCGGCCACCAGGCCGCCCACGGTGTCAAAATCCGGCTCGCCGTCCCCGTCCTTGTCGTCCTTGTCCGGCATTTCCATGTCCAGCGCGTCGAAGACGTCCTCTAAGTCCGCGCTGCCCAAAGCGGCCACGCCGCCCTCGCAGGGCACGACGGGCTCTTCCTCGTTGTCGAATTCATCCTGCATGTCGCCCACGATCTCCTCCAGGATGTCCTCCATCGTCACC
>CATXYA010000108.1 GCA_958403605.1 uncultured Oscillospiraceae bacterium | reverse complement strand
CGGGCGCATCGGCCCCACACTGCTCCTCCGCCTGTCGTCTATGGCGCTGGCACTGGCGGTGGCCATTCCCCTGGGCATGGTGGCGGGATACAAATCGTACTCCGGATGGGATTACGGCTCCACGGTGCTGTCCTTTGTGGGCCAGGCGGCGCCCAATTTCTTTGTGGCACTGCTGCTGATCTACATCTTCTCTGTCAAGCTGGGGTGGCTGCCCGTCACGGGCATGTACGACGCGGGGTCCACGGGCTCATTTTTGGAGCTGCTGCGGCACCTGTGCCTGCCCTGCCTGGCGCTGACCTTCCAGCACCTGGGCATCTTCACCCGGCAGATGCGCAACAGCATGGTGGAATGCCTCTCCGATGACTACGTGCGCACCGCCCGCGCCAAGGGCCTCAAGGAGCGCACCGTGCTGTTCAAGCACACGCTGCGCAATGCCCTGCTGCCGCTGGTGACGCAGGTGGGCCTGGGGCTGGCCGCCCTGGTGGGCGGCGCCATCGTCACTGAGCAGATCTTCTCCTGGCCCGGCATGGGCACGCTGATGCTGAAAGCCATCCAGGGCCGCGATTATCCGCTGATCATGGGCGTCACTGTGGTGATCTCCACGATGGTGCTCATCGGCAACATCGTTGTGGACATCATTTACCGGATGCTGGATCCGAGAATCGACGATAAGGGGTAATTATGAAAACGAACAATAAGAAGAGCGCGTACCTCCGCGACACAGTGGAGCGGTTTTTGCGCCACAAGCTGGCCGTGGTGGGCCTGGCGGTGGTGGCGGTGGAGATCGTGCTGCTGCTGGTGTTGCCGCTGGTGCTGGATCTCCAGCCCAATGCCATCACCGATCAATTCTTCGGCGCGCCCAGCGCTGCGCATCCCCTGGGCACGGCCGCCACGGGCCGCGATGTGTTTGCCAGGCTCATCTACGGCGGGCGCATTTCGCTGGAGATCGGCTTTTTGGCCGTGCTGGTGCAGGCGCTCATCGGCATCCCCCTGGGCGTGCTGGCCGGGTACTACCGGGGCGCCGCCGAGGTGGTCATCATGC
The DNA here is from genome assembly GCA_958403605.1 of uncultured Oscillospiraceae bacterium. GTDB lineage: Bacteria > Bacillota > Clostridia > Oscillospirales > Ruminococcaceae > Ruthenibacterium. The sequence goes on along the minus strand of CATXYA010000108.1, from coordinate 5,356 downwards.
GCTTTGCCGACATGTTCCAATCCATCCCCTCCATGTGCCTGAACATCGTGCTGGTGTCGGTGCTCAGCCCGTCGGTGGGCACCCTGGTATTCGTCATCGGCGTCATGGGCTGGCCCACCTTCGCCCGGCTGCTGTACGGCAAGGTCATCTCCGTGCGGGAGAAGGAATACGTGGAGAGCGCCCGCGCCGTCGGCACCAAAAACTCCGTCATCATGCTGAAATACATTTTGCCCAACGCCATCTCCCCGGCCTTGGTGGCTTTCACCTTCGGCATCCCCAGCGCCATTTTGGCCGAGTCGGCCCTGAGCTTTTTGGGCCTGGGCATCCAGATCCCGCTGGCGTCCTGGGGCAACATGCTCAACGCGGCCCAGTCCATCGCCATCGTGGCCACCAAGCCCTGGCTGTGGATCCCGCCGGGCATCTGCATCTTCGTCACGCTCATCAGCGTGAACCTGTTCGGCGACGGGCTGCGCGACGCGCTGGACCCCAAGACAAAAGTAGGGTAAAGGAGGCTGAAAAGAGTGGAAAACGTTCTGGAAGTGAAAAACCTGGTCACCAGCTTCCACACCAAAGAGGGCACGTTCCCCGCGGTCAACGGCGTGGATTTCAGCCTCAGCGCGGGCGAGACGCTGGCCATCGTGGGCGAGAGCGGCTGCGGCAAAAGCGTCACCAGCCTTTCCATCATGAAGCTGCTGCCGGAAAAGACCAGCGTCATTTCGCCGCAGTCCTCCATCAAGTTCAAGGGCGAGGAACTCTCCCGCTACAGCAACCGGCAGATGAGCGCGCTGCGCGGAAACGAGATCTCCATGGTGTTCCAGGACTCACTGACGTCCCTGAACCCCACGCTGACTATTATGACGCAGATGATCGAGCCCTTCATGACGCACCGCGGCATGTCGAAAAAAGAGGCCAAGCGGCACGCCGTGGAGATGCTGCGCAAGGTGGGCATCCCCAACCCGGAGGTGCGGGCCAAGCAGTACCCGCACGAGCTGTCCGGCGGCATGCGCCAGCGCGTCATCATCGCCATGGCCCTGGCGTGCAACCCCACGGTGCTGATCGCGGACGAGCCCACCACCGCGCTGGACGTCACCATTCAGGCGCAGATCCTGAAAATGATCAACGACCTGAAAAAAGACCTCAACACCGCGGTCATCCTCATCACCCACGACATGGGCGTGGTGGCCGAAATGGCGGACCGGGTGCTGGTGATGTACGGGGGCAATGCGGTGGAACAGGCGGACTGCTACACGCTGTTCACTCAGCCGCTGCACCCTTACACGCAAGGGCTGCTGGCGTCCATTCCCAAGATCAACGACGACGGACGCCTGCACACCATCGAGGGCACGGTGCCCAGCTTGAAAAATATGCCCAAGGGCTGTCATTTCTGTGACCGCTGCGCGTTCTGCACGGACCGCTGCCGCGAACAGAACCCGCCGCTTTACGACGTGGGCGGCCACAAAGTGCGCTGCTTCCGCTATGAGGAAGCGGCGGGGCAAGAGGGGAGGAACCCATGAAGGAACCGTTGATCCAAGTCCGGGACCTGACGAAGGAATTCGGCGTGGGCAAGGGCTTTTTGAAAAAGGCCCGGCCGCTGCGCGCGGTCAGCCACGTCTCGTTCGACATCATGCCCGGGGAAACGCTGTGCCTGGTGGGCGAGAGCGGCTGCGGAAAATCGACGCTGGGGCGCTGCATTTTGCAGCTCATCCAGCCCACCTCCGGCCAGGTGCTCTACGCGGGGCAGGATCTGGCCGCCCTGGACGAAAAGGCCATGCGCCCCTACCGGCAGGACCTGCAGATGATCTTCCAGGATCCGTACGCCTCGCTGAACCCGCGCATGACCGTGCGCGAGATCGTGGGCGCGCCGCTGGACGTGTTTGGCCTGGCGGCCAGCCGGGAGGAAAAGGAGGCCAAGATCCGGGAGATCTGCAAAATCGTGGGCATCTCCGCGGATTGGCTGGACAAATACCCCCACGAATTTTCGGGTGGGCAGCGCCAGCGCATCGTCATCTCCCGCGCGCTGATCCTGGACCCCAAGTTCGTGGTGTGCGACGAGCCGGTGTCGGCCCTGGACGTGTCCATCCGCAGCCAGGTGCTCAATTTGATGAAGGACATCCAAAACCACTACGGTTTTTCGTACCTCTTCATCTCCCACGATCTGAGCGTCGTCAACTACATCGGTGACCGCATCGCCGTGATGTACCTGGGCCAGCTGGTGGAGCTGGCGGACAAGAGCACCCTGTTCCAAGACCCGCTGCACCCCTACACCCAGGCGCTGCTGTCGGCCATCCCGGTGGCGGACGTCACCTACAAGCGCCAGCGCACCTACCTGGAGGGAGACGTCCCCTCCCCGCTGGACCCGCCCTCGGGCTGCAAGTTCCGCACCCGCTGCCCCTACGCCGCACCGGAGTGCGCCGCGCAGGAGCCCGCCTTCACCGACGTGGGCGGCAGCCATTTTGTGGCCTGCCACCGCTGCGGCGGCACTGCTCAAAAAGGAACCGGAACCGCTCCGGCAACGATAAACAACAACGATCAGGAGGAAAAACCATGAAAAAAGCAAACCGTATCCTGGCTCTGGCCCTTGTCTGCGCGCTGGCCCTCAGCGGCTGCGGGGGCGCCCCCGCGTCCACGGCAGGCAGCGGCAGCGCTCCGGCCGCCGCCAGCGGCACCCCGGCGCAAAGCGGCGGCGAGACCATCGTCACCCTGGCGCTGCCGGGCGGCTGGGACAGCCTGTGCCCCCTGGCCTCCACGGCCAACAACAGCGACACCGCCTGCAACACCATTTTTGAAAACCTGTTTGAAGCCGACGGCAAGGGCGGCTGGGTCGGCCGCCTGGGCGAGAGCTTTGAGGTGACCGACGACGGCAAGGCGCTGGTGGTGCACCTGTGCAAAAATGCCGTCTGGCACGACGGCGAACCCTTTGACGCAGACGACGTCATCTTCTCGGCCAGGCTGGTCACCGACGGGTCGTACACCACGTCCCGGCGGTTGTTCTTCCAGGGCATAGAGGGCTGCACGCCCAGCGGCGTGGAGGAATCCGAGGACAGCGCCCACGTGGAAAAGCTGGACGATTATACCGTGAAGTTCTACTATTCCCAGCCGCGCTCCGCGGCGGCCATGCTGGCTCCCGTCAGCTCGTTCTTTATCATGCCTGAGCACCTGCTGAAGGACGCCGACCCCGCCACCATCCTGGAGAACGACTTCTGGGTAGACCCCATCGGCACCGGCCCCTTCACCTACGAGAGCACCGTGCCCGGCGAATCCCTGACCGTCAAAGCCTTTGACGGTTATTACCTGGGCCGCCCCAAATTCGACAAGCTGGTGGTGCGCGTCATCGGCACCGCCAACCTGGTGACCTCCATGATGGCGGGCGACGTGGACGTCATCTCCGGCAGCCTGTCCGCCATCAGCGACGCGGACTTCGACCTGGCCCAGACCATCGAGGGCTACACCGTCAAGGCCATCGAGGGCACGTCCAGCCACTACTTGGTCATCAACAGCGACGTTTTCCCCAGCGCCAAGATCCGCAAGGCCCTAGCGATGATGATGGACAAGGACACCATGATCCAGGCGGGCTGCGCGGGCCGCGCCACCAAGATCGACAGCATGTACGTGCCGCGCAACATCTATTACAGCAAAGAGACGTCGGACGAGCTGGGCTATGACTTCGACCCCGACACGGCCTACCAGATGCTCAAGGACGAGGGCTTCGACTTTGACCGCACCTACACCGTGTGCATCAACGACCTGCCCGTGCGCCAGTCCATGATGACGGTCATGCAGGAGACCTGGGCCAAGTACGGCATGAAGCTGGAGATCAAGACCCTGGACACACAGACCTGCATCTCTGAGATGCGCGCCGGCAACTGCGATTTCTGGATCAACGGCGGCGCGTCCGCGGATGTCTCCAACCTCAACCTCACCTTCATCGACTGGTGCACCATCAACGCGGACGGCACGTACGCGCCCTTCAACCTCTCCCGCATCAAGGACCCCAGCCTGATGCACCTGTATCAGGACCTGGCCACCGCCGTGGAGGAGGACGAGATCTACCGCATCACCGCAGAGGTCCAAAAAGTGATCCTGACGGATTACGACTACATCTATATGATCTCCCCGTTCATCAACACCGCTATCAGCGACCGGGTGACCGGCATCGACGAGGACCAGATGCTGGCCCTGACGATGAATTACTGCGATTGGGAAGTGAAGGCGTAACGCCTGCGCGGCCCTGAGACATGCCCCGCCGCAGCTTTGCGGCGGGGCGGCCTGTGATACAAAGGAGGCGCTGCATGAACAGCACTGTGGAACAATGGTATGCCGCCCACGAGGCCCGGGTGGACCAGCTGGCAAAGGATATTTTTGAGCACCCGGAGCTTTCGGCGCAGGAGGCGTTCGCCTGCCGCGTCACTGCCTCCTTTCTGGAGCAGTGCGGCTTTGCGGTGCAGAAGATCACCGTTCCCCCGGCCCAGGTGGAAAACGGCGTCGTGGCAAAATGGGGCAGCGGCAAGCCTGTCATCGGCATTTTGGGCGAATACGACGCCTTGCCGGGCCTGGGGCAGGACGCGGTGCCCTTCCGCTCGCCCCGGCCGGGGCCTGGGCACGGCTGCGGCCACTGCCTGATGAACGCGGGCTGCGCCTCGGGCGCGGCGGCGCTGAAGGCGGCCATGGAGGCCGAACAGGTGTCCGGCACCATCGTCTACCTGGCCTGTCCGGCGGAAGAGGGCCTGTCGGGCAAGGTGCAGATGATGGCGGACGGCTGGTTTGACGGCATCGACCTGTGCATCGCCTGGCACGACGGCGGCCCCTTCCGCGTGGCCGAGCACGTCAACCAGTCCATGGTCAGCGCGGAATTTATTTTCCGCGGCAAAACGGCCCACGCCGCCTGCAGCCCCCAAGAGGGGCGCAGCGCCCTGGACGCGGCCCAGCTGATGAACATGGGCGTCGAATTCCTGCGCGAGCACATCGAGGACGCGGTGCGCATCCATTATGTGTTCGGCAGCGGGGGCGAACGGCCCAACGTGGTGCCCGACTATGCCAACCTGAAATACTACGTGCGCTCCTATGACCGGCAGTCGGTGGACGCGGTGTTCCGCCGCGTGTGCGACATCGCCCGGGGCGCCGCCCTGATGACGGGCACCCGGGCCTCTTACCGGCTGGTGGGCGGCGGCTATGAGCCGCTGCTCAACTTCACCCTCAACCAGGCGCTGTACGACGCGGCCCAAAAGGTCCCGGACATCCGCTATGACGAGGCGGACGAGGCCTTTGCCCGGGAGCTGTACCGCAACTACAACGGCGCCGAGGCGCCCGCCAAGCTGGATATGGGCGATCGCGCCCACATCTACGGCGAGTGCGGCCT
>CATXYA010000107.1 GCA_958403605.1 uncultured Oscillospiraceae bacterium | reverse complement strand
ATCCGGGCACGGCGCTGCGTGTCGGCAGCCGCGGGCGCGCCGTCAAGGAGCTGCAGTACTACCTGTACCTGCTCAGCGCCTACTACAGCGAGATCCCGCAGATCAGCTACGACGGCATCTACGGCCAGGCCACGGCGGACGCGGTGCGCGCCTACCAGCGGCTGTTTGGCCTGACGGTGGACGGCGTGGTGGGCCGTGTGACCTGGGACAGCATCTATGCCCGCTTCCAGACGCTGCGCAATGTGGACGGCCCGGTGGACGCGTTCCGCGTGTTCGCCTATCCCGGCTATGACCTCAAGGAGGGCATGAGCGGCGATCTGGTGCGGTTCGTGCAGTTTTTGCTGGCGTACATCGGCTACTTTTTCGACGCCATTCTGCCGGTGGAGGCGCTGGACGGCATCTACGGGCCCGAGCTGACCGCCGCCGTGGAGAGCTACCAGCGCGAGTTCGACCTGCCGCGCACGGGCGTGGTGGACGAGGCGACGTGGAACAGCATGGTGATCACGTACCTGAGCTTTGCCGCCGACGATTCCCAGGGCAGCGAACGACCCGTGGGCCAATACCCGGGCAAGGTGCTGACCATCGGCAGCGCCGGGCGCGCCGTCAAGGAGCTGCAAGGCTTTATGAACGAGATCGCGGCCCGCTTCTGCGTGGCCTGGTTCGTGCCCGAGACGGGCATTTTCGACGAGGCGACGCTGCGGGCCGTGCGGGAGTTCCAGGAGGGCTTCGGCCTGCCGGTGACGGGCCTGGTGGACCGTCTGACCTGGGACACCATTTACGATTATTATCTTGCAGAGAGGTGAGTATGAATGGCTAGGATCTTTGTCTATGATGCTTTCAACAACCGCTTTGAGCGGTACAATCTGAACGAGAACGACCCCATGCCCTACGCCTATGGCAACACCATGCGCGTGCGGGAATTCCGCGGGTCCTCCAACAGCCCCACGCTGTGGACCACCACGGCGGCCATGGAGGCCTGGAACCTGACGCGCCGCCGCTACGGCAAGGGCATTTACGTGGGCTACGCCTTCAAGCGCATTTGGGAGGGCGGCCACGGCACGGCCAGCCAGCACTACGCGGGCGTGTCCTTTGACGTGGGCCAGAACGTGTCCAGCGCCGAGCGCCTGCGGATCCGCAATGCCGCCGTGGCCACCAAGGCCTGGGGCTATGTGGAGCCCATCAGCATGACGCCGCGCTGGGTGCACTTCGACCGGCGCTACGGCAGGCCCGCCTGCGCCAATACCACGGCGGGCTACCCCACCATCCGCCGGGGCGACCGCAGCACCTACGTGCTGGTGCTCCAGGATGGGCTGAACGCGCTGGGTTATTCCACGCGCACGCTGGACGGCATCGCCGGCAACAATACCATCAACGCCGTGCAGGGCTTCCAGCGCTCGGTGGGCCTGACGGCGGACGGCATCGCCGGCTGCAATACCTGGAAAAAGCTGACCGCCGCCGTGGTGGGCATCGGCCGCACCCGCACGGTCATTGACTAAGGGCACTTCGGCACAGACAAAACACGAAAAAGCAGCGCCTCCCGGCAAACGGGAGGCGCTGCTGATGATTTTGTGGAACAGGCGGCCCATGACCGCCCCTGCGGAAAATCGGTAGCCTTCCCCTTTTTACAGCTGCGGGTCCTGCGGGGCGGGGGCGGGGGCCTGCGCCGCATTGGCCGCTTTGATCTTTTTCAGCTGCGCGAAGCCGATGTAGGACAGGATCATCTGCACCACGACGAACATGAAGTACATCGGGAACAGCACCAGGGCCACGGTGTAGAGGATGGCGCCCACCAGCGCGAAGGCGCGGTGGTTCATGGCCCAGCCCAGCACGTTGAAGACGGCGGCCAGGGCCGCGCACACCATGTGGGGCATCACCAGGGCCGTGGCGAGCCCGGCGCCCAGGGCTTCGGAAGAGCTGCCCGCGGTGCCCACCGAGCCGCCGAAGTAAGAGACGAGGTAAATGGCGTACACCACGCCCAGGATGGCGGAGATCAGTAAGCAAATACTTCTTTTCTTTTTCTGTTTTTGTTCCATCGTTGGTTCCTCCCTTTGGTTTCTTTATTAGAATTCAATCGCGATCATGTCGGTATCAAAGATCGTGTTCCAGCCCTCTGTGGCGAAGATGTGGAAGCTGAGTTCCCCATTCTCCAGCTCCGTGATGTCGTTTTCCTCCAGGTCGGAGTCAAAAATAGAGATATCGTCCACAGCCTTTTTGCCCGCTTCCAGCTCGCAGGAGAAGATGCCGTCGATCATAAAGCCGTTGAGGGACATGTTGCGCTGCTGAATGGTGACGGACTGGTCGGTGTTGTTCTCCATGTACAGCAGGATGCTGGGGCCCATGAGGCCGCCGGTCTTCAGGCCTTGGTAGACGATCTTGATGCCGTCCTGATCCACGAGCACGGTGCCCGCGTCGTTATAGGCCTGCTGATAGCTGCCCGCCGCAGAGGTCTGCAGCTGGATGAGGTCGCTGTCATCCAAAGTATCCCAGCCCTCGGTGGTGAAGACATGGAAGCTGAGCTCGATGTCGGTGATGGTGTCGATACCGCAGGCCTCCAGTGTGGAATCCATAAAGGAGATCTCATCGTTGACCTTTTTGCCCGCGGCCACATCGCAGGAGAAGGAGCTGTCGGCCATGTAGCCGTTGACGGAGACGCGGCGGACCTGGACGGTGACGTTTTGGGTGCCGTCGTTTTCCACCAACACCTTCAGCTCCGGCCCGAAGAGGCCGCCCAGCGCGAGGCTCTTGGCCGTGATCTTGAGGCCGTCTTTTTCATAGAGCACCTGCTCTTCGATGGTGGCCTCGGCCGGGGCGGCCGGCTGCGCCGCGGCAGATGACGAGGCGGGAGCCGCGCTGGACGCCGCCTGCGGCTGGGACGCGCCGCCCTTGGGCGCGGCAGACGACGAAGCGCTGGAACAGGCGGTGAGGCTGAGGGCCAATGCCGCGGCAGCGGCCCAGGCGATTGCTTTTTTCATATCGATTCCTCCAAAATCCCGGCCCTCGGACCAATATTTTATTGCTTTGCAATAAAAAACTTATCCTCATGACCCTGTTTCTCGCCGCTTGCGCAGCAACCGAAACAGCTGGCCGAAAAAATAGCCTGCGGCTATTTTTTATCTTCATGGCCGCGGGCATACTCCCTGCACGGAAGCGGCGTCAGCGCTGCTCTTCGCCGATCTCTTTCGCGATCACGTTGCGCTGCTCTAAAATTTTGCTGTCATTGGGCGTTCGCCCGACCTTTTCCTCATAGGCGCCGGAATCCAGGCGGGTGGACAGCAAGCCCATTTCCGCTTTCAGCAGATGGTTGAGGCTGTTGCCGTCCTCCATTCGGTCGCACAGGCGGGATACCTGGGCGGAGGCCTCTTCATAGGTGAGTTCAAAGTCCAGCACCTGGTCCACGGCCTTGATGGCCAGCTTCGCCGCGTCCAGATTGGCGGGAAGGATGGTGTTGGCCTCTTGATAAGCGCCGGCGGGGACGACCTCTTTTGCCTCGCTGAGGTCCACGGTGAAGATGTAATACCTTTGAAACCGGTGCTCGGGGGTATATTCCACGCTCACCAAGCACAAAACATCCTCGGAATTGGAGTAGCAGGGCTCGTTTTTGGCATTGAAGGCTGCACCGAGCGTGACGCCCCATTCGCTTTCCTGCGGATAGCGCACAAACAGGGCCTTTTCCGTCTCCTCATAGGTCATACCCGCATGATAGGCCAGCGACTCGAAAAGGGAATCGTCTAAGTAAGAAAGACTGTGCAGCACGCCGTTTTCTTCGTAGGCAGCCAGGACCGTCTCCCCTTGATAGGCGGTATACCCGTACCCGTTTTCGGTCCCGGTTCCGTAGAGCTTCTCCACATCTTTTTGGGTGCTTTTTCCCAGCTGTAAGATCGTGCCGGTGGCAAGGTCTTTGACCTGGTCCATCCCCGTCAGCTCCTTGGCACCGCCGCAGGCCGTGAGACTGAGGGTCAAAACCGCCGCCAGCAGCCCCGCTAAAAATTTCTTCATGTGCATCCTTCCCCTTCGCCGCCGCAGATGTTGGTGACTGATTTCATTATACCACCTTTTCATACTAGTAACAATAGGCGCGTTTCACAAAGTTGTGCTGTCCGGCACCGTCAAAAAAAACTTCCAGCTTACGCGCGGCGGCGTAAGCTGGAAGGCTTCTTTATTTCAAACGGGCGGTCAATCGCCGCCCTGCTGGCGCTGGAGCATGACGCGCACCATGTCGCGGATCAGCTCTTTATTGTGCTCGGCCAGGCCGCCGTAATCCTGGAAAAACGAGGCGTCCACCTCATCCGCCAGATCGGGGGCCGGGGCGCCGGGGGCCTCGATGAGATCGGCCTTGCGCACCCCGAAATAGGCGGCCAGGGCCTCGATCTTTTCGATGCGGGGATACTTCACGCCCTGGAGCCACTCGGAAAAGGTGGAGTATTTGAACCCGAGGTCGGCACACACCTGGGCGCGGGTCTTGCCCTGTTCCTCCATGAGACGGCGCAGATTGGCCGCCAGCACCTGCTTGTTTTCTTCCCCTGCCACGGACGAACGCCTCCTTCGGTTTATATTACTTCTAGAATACGCCAAAAGCGGGCAAAGGTCAATCTTTTTTCTTGTTTTTTCTCTTTAAGCGTTGACATTACGCTTTTGGCGTTCTATAATAGACTTGTGGGCAGCAGAGAGCGGCGCCGCCGGAGCCTTTTGGGGCACGGCCAGGCGAGAACGCGGACCGCCTCTTTTTTTGCCCGTTCATTACGCTTTAAGCGTATCATTTGGAAGGAGGGTCCGGCTTGGAAGCTGTGGAATTTTACCGCCCGGCCTGGGACGTGGGCGCGGACGCCGCCCCGGTGGGCGTATGCCCGGTGTGCGGACATGCGGTGTACCAGGGGGACCGCATCTACTGGGCGCGCGGCACCGACCACGCGGTGGGGTGCGAATACTGCGTGGACGAGCATCTGGCGTGAGCAGAACAAAGGAGGAAGCAAGATGGCACGGGAATTTTTTCAGGCGTATCACAGCTATTTGGAGGTGCTGGAGCCGCTGACGGACGCGCAGCGCGGGCGGCTGTTCACGGCACTGCTGCGGTACAGCATCACGGGGGAGGAGCCGGAGCTGCACGGCAACGAGCGGTTCGTCTTCCCCGCCATGCGCCAGCAGATCGACCGGGACGCGCGGCGGTACGACGAAAAGTGCGCGGTCAACCGCCAGAACGCCCGGCAGCGCTATGCGGACAGCGGCGGCGTGCAGCCGGATGCGGACGCACCCAAGGAGAAGGAGAAAGAAAAGACAAAAGAGAAAGAGAAGAAAAAGGCAAGGGAGAGGACGAAGACAAAGGAGGGGTCTGGGGAACCGGACCCTGCCGCGGAGGAGGCCGTGCAATATTTGAACCAGCAGCTGGGCACCCATTTCCGCGCGGCGGGGCACACGGCGGAGCTGATCCGCGAGCGGCTGGCCGAGGGGCTGACATTGGAGGACCTGCGGCGCGCAGTGGACAACAAGGTGCAGGACTGGGACCGCCCGCCGTCCCGGGGCGAGAAGGACATGCGGCCTTATCTGCGGCCGGAGACGTTGTTTGGCCCCAAGTGTGAGAGCTACGCGCAGGAGATCCCGCGGTCGGCATGCCCGTTCGGCGACGTGGAGAAGCTTTTCGCCAACGTGGGAAAGAATCCTTTTGCCTTTCCCGATTGAAAGAGGCCGGACAAGCCCCGGCCGGATCAGCGGCAGTTTATTTTTTGAGGGACGCCCGCGGATGGCGGACGCCCTGCGAGGAGGAAAAACGACATGGACAATATGGCGAGAAACGTCATTGAAATGGCGGCGCAGGGGGCCACCTGCGCCCAGATCCGGGCGGAGACGGGCTGGACGGCGGCGCGCATCCGCCGCACGCTGGCGCAGCCGGAGCAGGCGGTGGCCCGGTACGAGGAAGAGGAGATCCCGCGCATGTGGGAGCTGGCGCGGCGCATCCACAACGCCCGGCCCGGGGACTGCGGGCGCTGCCGTTACCGGCGGGACGGCATCGAGGTGTGTGTGGCGCCTGTGTGCTATCAAGCGCGCTGGGACGCGGTGACGGATACCGGGAGGAACGGCCATGGACTGTGAGTTTTTGCGCCGCTATGAGCGCTACTGGCGGGGGAACCGCGGCATCGAGCAGCGGCTGCTGGCGATGGAGGCCGCGGCGGTGAATATCTCGCCCAAGCCCGGCGACGGCAGCCAGCGCACCGGGCCCCATGACCCCTTGGCCGCCGTGGACCGGCGGCTGGATTTCGGCGGCGCGCACCGGGCGGAATACGAGGCCAACGCGGCGGTGATGCGCCGGGTGGACGCGGCGATCTCGGCGCTGGACGACCCGCTGGAGCGGGAGGTGCTGCGCCTGCGCTATACGGATTTCCGCCATGGCCAGCAGATGACCTGGCC
>CATXYA010000106.1 GCA_958403605.1 uncultured Oscillospiraceae bacterium | reverse complement strand
AGCCAATCACTTCGTTCTTGGGGCGGCCTTGCAGGGGTGCTGTTCGCCAAACTGGGCTTTGCCCAGTTTGGACAGCACCGCCTTCCCCCGGTGGGGGATCGCGCCCGCAGGCGCATTTCGGAGGCCAACCGCTGCGCAGCGGCGGCTCTTAGGCCGGAGATAGGTGCCACCTTTTTCTTTGAGGCGGATGAGGGGGCGCCCGCCGGCCTGCCCATTCCCACCGCTCACCGGACAGATGAGAGGGTGCTTGCCCGCCTTCCCGCACCCATGGCGAAAAAAGCAGGGTGCGTTGCAAAACGCGCCCTGCTTTTTCAGAGATCTTCAAAGGCGGTCAGTTCGCCTGCTTGGCGAACTCCGCGTCCGCCTGGGCGGCGAACAGTTTGTTCAGCCGCAGCCGCTCCGGCAGGGCGGCGTTGGCGGAGACCGCCATCACCGCCAGCAGGAACACGCCCGTCACCACGTCCTGCCAGGTGGCGCTCATCCCGATGGCCACGAAGCCGTTGGAGATGATCTTCATCGTCACAACGCCTAAGTAGATGGCCACGCTGAGGTCGATCCAGCGGCCCAGCAGCATGCCCAGGAACACGCCCATAAAAGCGTCCATCATCACGGACATGGAGCCCAGCGCCGCCACGTTGTTGAGCGACCCGCTGGAGGACAGATGCAGCACCGCAGCGATGCCCAAAAAGATGCCGCCCACAATGAAGTTTTGGAACTTGATCTTATCCAGGTCCAGGCCCGAGGAGATGGCGATGGCCTGGTTGGCGCCCACGGCGCGCAGGTTGTGGCCGTAAGCCGTTTTGTTGAAAAGGATATAGAACAGGACGATGCACCCGATGAGTACCCAGAAGCAATAGGGGGAGCGGGCCAAAAAGCCGTCCGCCGCCTTGATGGAGGCCCCGCCCGAGAAGAAGATACGGGGCAGCGCCTCATATACCAGCATCATGCCCAGGCCCAGCACCATGCAGGGAACACGCAGCTTGTTGTACAAAAAGCCGTAAAGCGCGTTGCACGCCAGCGACACCAGCATGGCGAAGACGATGAAGCCCGGCAGCCCCAGCCCCAGCACGTTGCTGATGCCCATGCCGCAGATGGCCGAGCACAGCACGATGGCACCGCAGGCGAAGTTCATCATGCCCAGCCGCATGCCCAGCATCAGCCCCAGGCAGATGACGGTGGGCTGGATGCTCTGGCGCAGAATGGCCATGATGGTCCGCTGATTGGCCATGCGCCCGCCGGAGAGCAGCGTGAACACCAGGAACACCGCCACGGGAAGCGCGAGGGCCAGCAGGGTATTGATCAGCAGTTTCACATATCGATTCTGTTTCAAGGAACCACCTCCAAAATGCGCCGCGCACCGCGGCGGCTGTCAAGCTTTATTTCAGGCCCTCGTGGCGCTTCATGACGTCCTCCAGGGTGTACGCTTCGCCCAGGGCGCGGAACGCGGCGGGCGTCATGCTGTCGTTATAGTAGTGCACCATCTCCATGATCTCCGCCGCCGTATACGCGGGCGTGCCGGAGTCGAGATAGGTGATGTAGTTGTTGTAATCCTCGGAATTGCGCAGGTTGATGTTGTTCCATTTCACGATCTCGGTCGGGTCGTCCACAATGCGGGTGCCGTCCAGCAGGTAGTTGTAGACCACCGCAAAGCCCAGCATATTGGTGACGTAATTGCCCGCCGCCATGTAGCTCAGGGTGCCGTTGTCGAAGTAATCGCCCGTGGATTCCGACACGTCCAGGCCGCCCAGGCGCACGCTGCCCACCAGGTCCTCGGTGGTGAAGGTGTTGTAGATGGCCTCGTTCACCAGCGTGCAGAACACGCCGTCCAGCTCGGGATAGGTGGCCGCGAAGGAGGTGATGGCCTCGGCGAACTGCAGCATGGAATAATCCTCGCCCAACAGCTTCATGTCGTCGTGGGAAGCAACGCCGCTCAGGAAGCCCAGCGCGCGCTGGTCGTGCTGGCCGGAGGCGCCCTTTTGAATGCCGCACAGCAGCACGTTGCGGCAGCCGTCCTCATACAGCGCGTCCGCGGCGCTTTGGCCGGCGGCGTAGTCGTCCACCGCGATGACGCCCATAAAGTTGTCATACGTCGCCATCTCCTGGGCCACTTCGTCGGAGGCGAAAATGGCGCCGCAGGAGATATAGGGGATGTTGCCTGCGTCGGCGGCCGCCTTCACGTCGGCGACAGAGCAGGTATTGGCGATCCAGGCGTCGGGCTTGTTCACCAGCGCCGCCTCAATGATGGTGCGCGCGTCCTCGCCCATGCCGCTCTCCACAAAGATGAAGTCGATATTCAGCGCTTTGCCGAGATACTCCAGGCTGCTCTTGTACTGGGAGCCCAGTTTATCGGTAAAGGAGGCGTAGGTGACAAGGACCTTGAAGGGGGGCATCTCCTTGTCGGTGTGCACTTCGTCCACGCCGTACTCCGTGACGACCTGGCCGGCATTGTTGACGGTGGTGCCTCCTGCAGCGCCGGAACCGGAGGCCGCCCCAGAGGCTGCACTGGAGGCAGGGGCCCCGGCACAAGCGGCCAGGGAAAAGAGCATTGCGATACATAACAGGCCAGAGATCAACTTTTTCATGTTTTTCTTCCTTTCTTACGGTACATTTCTATGATGGATGGAACAGAAACCACGATTTTCCGCCCGCGGCGGTGCGCTCAGGTCACCAGCTTGCCCAGGCTGCGATCATACGAAAGGCCGATGATGGCGACGAACAGCAGGCCCTTCACACCGTTTACCAGGTTGGGGTCCAGCCCCCAGACGGTGAGGCCGTTGGTGAGCAGGATGGCCGTCAGCGCGCCCACGATGGCGGAGATGACGGAGGCCTTGTCGCCGCCGGACATGGGGAAGCCGCCCAGCACCACGGCCAGCATGATGTTGAATTCCATGCCTGCGCCGGAGTTCATGCTGACGGTGCCCGCGCGGAACATGGAGAACACGCCCGCAATGCCCACACAGAGCCCCAGCAGGGCATAGCCCAGGAAGATCTGCCGGTTGATGCGGATGCCCGCCTGCCGCGCGGTGGCCCGGTTGCCGCCGATGGCCTTTTCGCGCTTGCCCAGGGGCGTGAACTCAAACAGATACATCCCCAGCGCAATGACGGCTGCCAGCACCACGACCTTGACCACCACGTTGTTCATATAGCCGTATTTGGCGATGCTGACGGAGATCTCGGCCTCCGAGACGCCCACGGTGAGGATGCCCATGAACACCGAGCGCGCGCACATCGAGCCGATGAACACCGGCACATGGAACACCTCCGCCACCAGCGCCACCAACAGACAGCCGATGACAGGCACCACCAGGATGGCCAGGATGACCACCGGCATGGGCATGCCCATTTTGGTGAGCAGCCAGCCGCCCGCCAGCTGGGCCACGCCGCAGCTGGCGCCAATGGAGAAATCCATGCCGCCGTGGGCGTAAACAAAGCTGGCGCCCACCGCCACAATGACCAGCGCGAAGCACTGGTTCACCATATTGGACAGGTTGGCCGGGCTGATGAAGCGTCCCCCGGTCACCAGGGAGAAAAACACCAGCACAAAGATCAGCCCCACATAGGGGACGATGCGGGAAAACATTTGTTTGCGGGCCGCTTTTTGGTCCAGCAGCTCCTGGATGTGTTGGTTTTCGGCGCTGCTTTTTAAAACTTCTACCGCCATATTGCCGCGTCCCTCCTCAAATGATGTAGTCGATGATGTCTTTTTCGGAAAGCTGGGCGCTGCGCTCAAATTCCCGGCTCAGCTTGCCGTCCTTGAAGATCATCATGCGGTCGCTCATGCCAATGAGCTCCAACAGCTCCTCCGAGATCATGATGATGCCCTTTCCCTGGCGCTTGAGCTCCATCATCAGCTTGTACATGTCCGCCTTCACGCCCACGTCGATGCCGCGCGTGGGGCAGTCCAGGATGAAGACGTCGGCGTCCGTGCCCAGCCACTTGGAAAAGACCACCTTTTGCTTGTTGCCGCCGGAGAGCTCCTTCACCAGCTGGCTGGCGCCGCGGCACTTGATGCGCATCTTTTTGATCTGGCCGCCCGCCAGCGCCTTTTCCGCGCCCGGCGCCAGGAAGCCCAGCGGCCCGGCCAGCTTGCCCAGCGTGGGCATGGCGATATTGCTTTGGATGGAGCTGGCCAGCACCAGCGATTCCTTGTCGCGGTCCTTGGAGACGTAGGCGATGCTGTTTTCCACCGCCACGGTGGGGTCGGTGATGGGGATGCACTGCCCGTTTTTGTGCAGCTCCACGCTGCCGGTGAGGGTCTTGTCCAGGCCGAACAGCACGCGGCCTAATTCGTGCATGCCGCAGTTGGAAAGGCCGCCGAAGCCTAAAATCTCGCCCCGGTGCAGCGTGACATTCAAATTTTTGAAATAGGGGCGCAGGGTCACGCGCTTTGCCTCCAGCAGCACCTCGCCGGAGCAGGTGCCGTCGAAATCCGGGCGGAAGTAGCTGCCCGTCAGCTCGCGCCCGATCATCAGTGTGCGCATGCGCTCCACGGACATGTTTTCGCTGTCCAGCGTGTCGATGATCACGCCGTCGCGCAGCACGGTGATGTTGTTGCAGATCTGCATCAGCTCGTCCAGGTCGTGGCTGATGAACAGGATGGCCTTGTTCTCTTGGTGCAGGCGCTGGATTAGGTCGTAGATGATCTTGCGCCCCTTGGTGGCGAGGGCCGTGGTGGTCTCGTCGATGATGAGGATGTCCGGGTGGGACACCATGGCGCGGGCGATCTCCACGATCTTGCGGTCCTCGAAGTTCAGTTGCTCGATGTTCATCCGCCCGCGGATCTCCGGCACGCCGATCTCCGTCAGGATGGCGTCGGCCTCGTCGTAGATCTTTTTCCAGTTCAGAATACCGAATTTTGAAAACTGCTCCAGGCGCCCCGCGAAGATGTTGGAGGCCACGTCGATGCCGGGCAGCGTGCCCGCCTCCTGCACGATCATCGCCACGCCCTGGTTCTGCGCGTCCACCATGCTGGTGGGCTCGTAGGGTTTCCCATGCAGCATGATGTCGCCCGCGTCCTTTGCCAGCGCCCCGGCGATGATGGACGAAAACGTGCTTTTGCCCGAGCCGTTCTCCCCGATCAGGCCGCGGATCTCGCCCCGGCGAATGTCCACGTCCACGTCTACCAGGGCGCGGGTGGGGCCGAAGGCCTTGCAGACGCCCCGGGCGGAAAGGATCAAGTCGTTTTCCATGTTCACGCCTCACATTCTTTAGAAAATTGCTTGCATGTGCCGCGCGCCTCCTTCAGCGGGTGATGCGCAGCTGCTGCGTGTAGGTCTGCCCCGGCCAGATCATGTACGGCTTTTTCAGCATGGCGATGCCGGGGAAGTCGCCCCCTACGCCGCACTGCACCGCGTCCAGGTTCAGCGTCAGGTTTTCCCGGCAGGGCAGCTCGTGCAGGTGCTCCGCGGCGTCCAGGTCGGCCTGGGTGTAGGGGTGCAGCGAAAAGCTCATGTGGCTGCCGGTGAGGTCCGTCAAGGTGTAGCCGACGCCCAGGGCGTCCCACAGAGAAAGGCGCCGCAGCTCCGTGCGGGTGCCGTTTTCCTGCGGGCGCAGGTACGGCTGTTCCAGCTGCGCCGCCGGCATGCGGTACAGCCCCACGTCCGCGCCCGTGCGGCGGTCACAGTAATTCTCATGGGGGCCGCGGCCGTACCATTCCACCGTGCCGTAGCGGCCGGGAATGTCGGCCATCAGGCCGATGCGGTAGGGGGCCCTTTTCGGTGCCGCGGTGGGGGTGGTCTCCAGCGCGCCGCCTGCGTCCACCAAATACTGCAGCTCCAGCCGCTCAAAAAGCGGGTGCCGGTACTCGCTGGTGATGCGGATGCCGCGCGGGTCGTCCGCCAGCCTGCAGTCCACCAGCGTCATGGTCTGCGCCACACGGTCCCAATGATCGGTGTCCACCGCGTCAAGCATGGCCGTGGGGTTGAAGTTGGCGACGCCGCGGTCATTGTCCGTGAGGGCCCGGTAATAGTTGGGAATCAAAGGCCCGGCCAGCAGCTCTTCGCCGCCGATGGCAAGGGAGACCAGCAGGCCCGTTTTGTTTTCCACCTCGGCCCGGATAAGGGCGTTTTCCACCACCGCGCGCCCGTCCGCCTCGTGCACATGCAGCGCGTCGCCCAAATGGGGGGCCGCCGGCTGGAGGGGCTGCGCCGCCTGCAGGAGAAGCTGCCCGGCAGCCACCGCGTATCCAGCCGGGGCCCAGGGGCAGGCTTCTTTGGTGATCAGCGCCACATTGAGGAACACCTCGCCCGCGGGCAGCTCCGTCACCGGCAGCGCCAGCCGCGTTTCCGCCTGCGGCGGCACGTCCACGCTGCCAAGATATCCCGACGCCGCTTGCCGGCCGTCCGCCAGCAGCGTCCAGACCAGGCCGTACCGCGCGAGGTTGGTAAAGTAGTGCTTGTTA
>CATXYA010000105.1 GCA_958403605.1 uncultured Oscillospiraceae bacterium | reverse complement strand
GCTGCTGGAGGCGCAGGCGGACGGCACCTACCGCAATTTGATGACGGCGGGGCCCATCGCCAAGCGGCCCCTGGCCCAGCAAAGCTCTTTGTCATTGGCCGCCACGGACCGCAAGGACCTGGTGCGGATCACCGGTGTGGAGGACGGCGGCAAGCAGCTGTACGCCACGCTGAAAGAATTGAACCTTTATAATTCAAACAAGCCATTTGCCGCGCAGACGTGGTATTTGGCGGGTGTGCAGGACGAGGACGCCATGTTTGGGCTCAGCAAAAAACTGCTGCTCACCTTTGGCTACGCGCTGCTGCTGTCGCTGGCGGTGGGCGTGGCGGGCATCTATTTCGTGGTGCGTTACGTCACCCGCCCCGTGCGGGAGCTGGCGCGCTGCATCCGCGGCAGCGAGGGGACGGACCTGCAGGATTTCACCCCCAGCAACATCCGCGAGGTGGACGATCTTTACGACACCATCTGGAGCCTCACCGAGCAGCAAAAGCAGGCGGCCTACGCTCTGCGCGAGGAAAAAGAGCGCTACCGCGTGGCGCTGCAGAGCTCGTCCGACATCCTGCTGACGTATGACCGCGCCGCCGACCGCGCGACCTTTATGAATCTGCGCGGCCAGGGCGGCATGGACGGCATGGTGGCCGAGCAGTTCCTGGGCCGGGCCAAGGAGTACGTGCATCCCGACGATCTGCGCATCCTCGTCGCCCGCCTGCAGGAGGGGCAGGGCGAGGTGGCGGTCTCGTTCCGCTCGGCCCTGTTCGACGAGGGCAGCGGCTACCAGTGGGTGGAGCTGCGGGGCCGGGTGCTGCCCGGCGCGGACGGCAAAGCCGAGAAAGTGGTGGGCAGCCTGCGCAGCATCCAGCAGCAGAAGCTGCGGGAAGAATCCATGCACTACGACCGGCTGACGAGCCTGTACCGCCGCGCCTCCGGCGAGGACGTCATCCGCGCCGCCATGGAGCGGGGCGAGCGCGGCAGCCTGCTGCTGATCGATCTGAAGGATTTTCTTGCCTTCAACGAGCGTTACGGCATGACCATCGGCGACGCCCTGCTGGAGGACCTGGGGCGTTTGATCAGCGAAAAAAAACAGTGGGTGGCCCAAAAATACGGCGGCGATATGATCGGCGTGCGTATGGGCGGCGACGAGTTCCTCATTTGGCTGGGCCGCTGCGGGCGCGAGGCCGTTGACCAGCTGGCGGCGCTGCTGCGCCAGGAGACGGCGGAGCTGTATCCCGGCGCGGGCTTCCAGATCGAGCTTTATATGGGGGCCGCCGCGGCGGGGAAGGATTACGGCGCGCAGCTGCTGGGGGCCCAGCGGGCGCTGGCCTATGCCAAGGAGGGGGGGCGTCAGCGCCCGGCCTGGGCGGAGGAGCTGCCCGCCGCCTGGCGGCAGCGGCCCCACGCGGCCATCAGCGAGATCGCCCGCACCCCGGCGGAGGAGCTCAACATGGTCTCGCAGGTGTTCAATTTCTTCGAGCGCAGCCACGAGGTGGGCAGCATCATGGCGGTGCTGCTGCCGAAAATGGCGCGCCATTACGGCGCGGACGCCGTGGTGATGAGCCTGGCCGAGCGGGATTACAACTCGGTCTACCCCGCGTACCAGTGGCCCGCGGAAACGGGCGCGCAGCTGACGCATCTTTCTCCGGAGGAATTCGCGGCCGGTACGGCGGCGCTGGACGCCGGCACCCTGGCGGTGGACGCCCGCACCCCGGCGGCGCTGCGCAGCTTCACCCAGACGCCCGCGGGCCAGACGGGCCTGGCGTTCCCCATGTATGACAATGGGGAATACCTGGGCTGTATCCTGTTTGCCCGGCAAAGCGGCAAGGCGCTGTGGGACGGCCAGCGGCAAAGTGAGCTGCAGGAGGTCGTCAAGATCATCGAGACGAACTTCAACCGCGAGCGGTACGATTTGGCCAGCCGTGCAAAATCGGACTTTTTGTCCCGCATGAGCCACGAGATCCGCACGCCCATGAACGCCATCATCGGCATGACGCTGATCGCGCGGCAGAGCGAGGACAGCCCCAAGACGGTGGACGACTGCCTCAACAAGATCGATCAGTCCAGCCAGTACCTGCTGGGCATCCTCAACGATATTTTGGATATGTCCAAGATCGAGAGCGGGAAAATGGCCCTGGAGCAGACGGATTTCGATCTTGAAAAGCTGGCCCAAGAGGCCACCATGCTCATCACGCCCCAGGCCGAGCGCAAGGGCCTGCATTTGGAAGAGGACATCGGCGTGCAGGAGCCTTGGGCGGTGGGCGATCCGCTTCACCTCAACCAGGTATTGGTGAATCTGCTCAGCAACGCCGTGAAATTCACGCCCGCGGGCGGTACGGTGCGCCTGACGGTGCGCCAGCAGCCCGGCACCCGGCGCTTTGCCTTTTCCGTGCGCGATACGGGCATCGGCGTCAGCGAGCAGGACCGGGACCGCATCTTCCGCGCCTTTGAACAGGCGGGCGCAGACACCGCCCGCCAGTACGGCGGCACCGGCCTGGGGCTAGCCATCAGCAACAGTCTGGTACGCATGATGGGCGGCGCTCTGGCGCTGGACAGCAAGCCGGGCCAGGGCAGCGATTTCCATTTCATCATCGAGCTGCCCGTGGGCCGCCCCGTGGAGCCGGAGGCCGCCGGGGAGGCGGTGCCCGTCTCCTTTGCGGGCAAGCGCGTGCTGGTGGTGGAGGACAACGAGCTGAACACCGAGATCGCCCAAACGCTGCTGGAGCAGTACGGCCTCACCGTGGAGACGGCGGCGGACGGGCGGCAGGCGGTGGAGAAATTCCAAAGCAGTGCCGACCGCTGGTACGACCTCATTTTGATGGATATCCGCATGCCGGTGATGGACGGTCTGGAGGCCACAAAGGTCATCCGGCATCTGCCGCGCCCCGATGCGGCCACGGTGCCCATCATCGCCATGACGGCCAACGTCTTTGACGAGGACACCAAAAAATCCGTGGCCAGCGGCATGAACGGCCACCTGACGAAGCCCATCGACCTGGACGCCCTGGTGGCGGCGCTGCGCGCCGTGCTGGGTGGAAAAACATAGGGGGTACCCCCAGACAAGTGCGCGCCCCCTCATCTGTCCGGGTGTTTGTGGAAAGGGACAGCCCGTCGGCCCCCCCTCATCCGGCAGCCGCGTTGCGGCTGCCGGATGCGGGGGCGTTCGCCTGCCTGCCCTTTTTGTCTCTCTTTCAAGCAAAAGCGGTGTCCCCAAAGGGACACCGCTTTTTGAATGGGTCACACCTTTCCCGGTCTGGTGCCGCACCAGCGCAGGGTGGCTTCCTCGATGCGCCGGGCCACGGCGTCCAGCTTCCGCTTGTCCTGGTCATCTACCGGCACCAGGGGACGGCGGGCTTCGCCGATGTCCATGCCCTGGAGGTGCAGCAGGTACTTAAGGCCGGACAGCAGGTGCCCATGCTTGTGAATGCTCTCCAAAATGGTGGTGGTGATGAATTTTTGGATCTCGGCAGCGTGCACATAATCGCCCTGGCGCACAAATTCGTCGGCCTTCAGGTACAGGTCCAACATCACCAGATACGTGCTGCCGATGCCGCTGTCCGCACCCATCAGCCGCCCGGCCACAAACTGCTCGTCCGGGCCGTTGAACACCACGCACCGGTCCCCGCCGCAGGCCTTGAACTGCAGGATATCCATCACCGGCAGCGAGGTGTTTTTGATGCCGATGACATAAGGGTTCTCCAGCATTTTGCGGAAGATGTCGAAGCTGATGGACACGCCCGTGGTGCCGGGGATGTTGTAGAGGATGAAGGGCAGCTTCGCGGCGTCGATCATGGCGTTCCAATAATCCAGGACGCCGTAATCCGGCTGGGCGAAATAATAGGGCGGCACTGAGGAGATGGCGTCGATACCGCAGTCGGCGGCATAGCGCGCCAGCTCGATACTGTCCCGGGTGGCGCAGGCGCCCACGTGGGCGATGACGGTGAGGCCGTCCGCCGCCTGGGCCACCGCTTTCATAATGCGCTTGCGCTCTTCTACAGTCTGATAGACGAATTCGCCGGAGCTGCCGGTGATGTACACGCCCTTGGCGCCCTTGGCACGGCAGTAGGCCACGAGGCTGCGGGCCCGTTCTTCACTGACGGCGCCCGCCTCGTCGTAGCAAGCGGGAAAGGCGGGAAAGACGCCTTTGAATTTTTCCAGGTCGATCATAAAAACCTCCAACTCTGTTTGATAAAAAGCACCCCTGCGGCCATGTGCCGCAGGGGTGTGCTGCCGTCAGCCGCCGGCAGCCTGCGGATTGACGATGTTAGGATGGATGCGTCCGGCGAAATGGTCGGCGATGATGTCCGCGATCAGCAGCTGGCTGCGCGCCTCGCTCTCCACCGCCAGCGCACCCAAATGGGACGAGACGAACACATTGTCCATGTGCAGCAGCGGGTTTTGCGGGTCGGGCGGCTCCTGCGCCATCACGTCCAGCCCCGCGCCGCGGATGGCACCGGTGCGCAGCGCGTCGATAAGCGCCGCTTCGTCGATGACGCCGCCCCGGCAGGTGTTGACCAGGTAGGCCGTGGGCTTCATCAGCGCAAAACAGTGCGCGTCCACAATGCCCTTGTTGGCAGGCGTGTAGGGGATGTGCAGGCTGACGATGTCCGCTTGGCGGTACACCTCGTCGGCGCTGTCCACCGCCTCCACGCCATGCTGCCGGGCGAACACGCGGCTTTCCTCGTTCCAATAGGCGTCGTAAGCCAGTACCGTACGGGAGAAGCCGCCCGTAAGGCGCACCAGCTGGCGGGCGATGTTGCCGAAGCCGATAAGCCCCAGCACCTTGCCGTCCAGCTCGTTGCCGGGCACGGAGCAGGGCCAGCGGCCCTGCCGGATGCCCGCAATGGACGCCGAGAAGCGGCGGCCCAGGTTGAGGATGTGCAGCAGGGCGATTTCCGCTACGGCCGGGGAGTTCATCCCCGGCAGGTTCGCCACGGGGATGCCGTGGCGCGTGGCCGCGGACACGTCCACGTTGTCCAGCCCGGCCCCGTAGCGCACGATCAGGCGCCCGCCGCCCGCGATCTGGGCGAGCGCGCCGTCGTCCCAGCGCTCACCGATGCTGACGACGGCGTCGGCTTCCAAAGCCAAATGCACGCTGGCCGCCTGGTCTACCCCCACGTCCCGGGTGATGCAGCGCCAGCCGGTGGCCTCACAGCGGGAGAGGAGGGGAGTCAGGTCGACATTCTTGGGGTCTAAATTGACCCAGACGGGTTTTTGCGTGGTCAAGATCAATGCCTCCCTTTAACCCTTGACGGCGTCGGCGGTCTCCTGGATCTCTTTCGCCAGCTGGGCCACCGCCTCGTCCTTGGTAGCGCTGCCCGTGACCACGGAATTCAGCATGCGCGCAATGGGAAAGGAGTAGTAGCTTTTGGACGCGATGGCCCGCCCCTCCAGCGTCTGGCAGGGGTAGCCGTAATAACCCGTGGCGTTCTGCACATACGCGATGGCCTGCTGGTTCACGCCCTCGCTCCAGGTGGCGGAATCCACCAGGTCCCTGTACACGGGGGCAAACACGGGGGCGATGGCGTCCAGATAAGTGTCGTACCACGCTTTTTCCGAGACGTATTTGATGAATTCCCGGGCGTTGTCCTTGTTTTTGGCATCCGCCATGATGGCCCAGCCCGAGGGGTTGCCGAAGACGGCGTCGTCGGCGGAGCCGGCGGGCAGGTTCAGCACCACAGTGTTCGTAAACAATTCCTGATACTGCTCGTCGTTTTTGATGGCGTTGTACAGCGTGGGCACATTGATGACCATGGCCGATTCCCCCATCAGATAGGTCTTGTTGTTGCCGCCGGAATCCCAGGTGGTGGCGGCGGGCGGGATGGCCCCGGCCTCGTACAGCTCCACATATTTATCGATCATCGTGCGCACGCCTGCGTCGGTGCCCGCGGTGATATTGCCGTCTTTGTCCAGCAGGCCGCCGCCCAGATCCCACAACATCATGCGGAAGCAGTTTTCACAGTCCTCGTCCGTGGGGCCGCAGCCCATGCCCAAGCCATAAATGCCATTGGCGGGGTCGGAGACGGCCACAGCGGCGTCCCACAGTTCTTCCCAGGTGGTGGGCAGCGCGACACCCTTGGCGTCAAACAGGTCCTTGCGCAGAAACAGCAGGCTGCTGGCGGCGTAGAAGGGAACGAAATAGTTGACGCCTTCGATCTTGGTGCCGTCCTTCAGCGCGTCGAACATGGGCCGCCCGGCGTCGATCTCCGCCACCAGGTCCGTCACGTCCGAATAGGGGTTGTTGGGATAATAACTGACGACCTTGTAGGGATTGGCCAGCGTGACGTCGGGTACATTGCCCGCCTCCACGGCGGCGTTCAGCTTGGTCATGTAATCGGTGGCGGCGATGAACTCGGCCTTGACCTCGACGCCCTTTTCCTGCCCGAAGGACTGGATGCGCTCGTCGATGAGCTTGTCCACG
>CATXYA010000104.1 GCA_958403605.1 uncultured Oscillospiraceae bacterium | reverse complement strand
CCGCGGCTTGCTTTTCAAAGCGATGTGCCGGGACAATGTAAAATCGGCCGTCCTTGTTTCAAGCGTCACCTTTGGCATGGGGCATCTTGTAAACCTGCTGAACGGCAGGGACCTGATCCCCACGCTGCTGCAAATTTGTTATGCGGCGGCGATCGGCTTTTTGTTTACGGTCATTTTTATGAAGGGGAAAAGCCTTTGGCCCTGCATCCTTGCGCACGGTATTCTCAATTCGCTGAGCATTTTTTCCGTGGAGCGGTCACCGCTGTTTCAGCTGATCACTGCCGCCGTGTTATGTGTGCTCCCGCTCGGCTATGCTCTGTGGCTCCTGCGAAAAGCCAAGGGGCCCGCGGAAGTGGACAACGCCGTTTGAACCGGAGGCCAGACACAAAAACGAAAGAGCCGGTGGCCCGGGAGGATCAAACTCCGGGTCATCGGCTCTTTTTGAAAGACCGGTAAAAGGATCACAGCTTTTCCCGCAGGGCGGCCAGAGCGCCGGGGTCTTCCACCCAGCTTTCCACATAGCCGCAGCGGGTGCAGATGAAGCGGGACACCAATACCTTGCCGCCAAGGTGCAGGCCGGTATAGACATTGATCCTCCGGGTGTGCAGCCACTCCGAGGGCGGCACGTGGAAAATCTCCGTGCTGCCGCACTTGGGGCAGATGTGCGTGTTTTTCATGTCAGAATTCCTTCTTTTCCAAAATACCGATACTGATGTGATACGACAGATAGACGACGACGGCCATCGCCAACAGGACCACCGCCGCGGCGGTCACCAAGGTGGGGACGCGGGTGAAGGCATTGAGATCGATCTTTTGGAGCAGGGGCCCCCAATACTGGGCGGTGGGGAAAATGACGACAAAGGGCAACACGAAGGTGAGCGTCATGGGCACACGGGCCTTTTCCACGCCCAGCTTGTAGAAGAGGGGGATGTCGAGGGCCAGAATGAAAGCATAGACCAGCAGGACGGCCACACCGCCGGCCATGCCGATGATCATATTTTCCAGCCGGTCCTCATTGCCGGAGAACAGCAGCGCGTCCAACAGGCCGCTGAGGGTCGTGGTGACGACGGCCACAATAAACAGGGAACCGTAAAACATCAGGTAACGCGCCTTGGCCAGCTGCCGCGCGGAAACATTCATCGTACAGGCATAGCCGTTCCACTGGCAGGCATCGTCCAGGGAGAAGGCGGAAAGACCGCCCATCATCGTGCCCATGATCATCATGGCGGGCAGCATGGACATCGTTTTCATCGTCATGCCGATGATCAAATACACCACAGCCAGCAGTGCCAGCTGGCGCATCAGGTAGCTGCGCATGCTGTACCAATCTTTTAAAAGAAGCCCCCGGATCGGATGAGACGTTGTTTTCATGCTTGTTCGCCGCCTTTCGCAAAAAAGGTCATAATATCGTCGATGGACGCGGGCTCCATCAGGACGCCGGGATTGGCGCGGCGCGTCTCGGCCGCGTTGTCCACCAGCACCTCCGCGTCAAAACGGCTCTCCCGCTGGCCCAGGATGTGGGCGCTCTTCAAAGTGGCCTGGCCGCCGCGCGCGCATTTCACCACCGCGAACCGCTCCTGCATCTCGTCCTTGGACAGCTCGAACACGATCTTGCCCTCATGGATGAAGACGATGTAGTCCGCCACTTTTTCCAGATCGGACGTGATGTGGCTGGACAGCAGGATGCTGTGCTGCTCGTCCTGGATATAATCGAGAAACAGATCCAGCATTTCGCCCCGCACCACAGGGTCCAGCCCGCTGGTGGCCTCGTCCAGGATCAGCAGCCGGGGGCGGTGGGCCAAAGCGGTGGCAAACGCCAGCTTCACGCGCATGCCGCGGGAAAAATCCTTGTAGGGCTTTTGCGCGGGCAGATTGAAGCGGCGGCAGTAATCCCAATACAGCGCGTCGTCCCAATTGGGATGCAGCAGCCGCATGGTGCCCGCGATCTCGGCGGTGTTGAAGGTGCTGGAGAAGAACGCGCCCTCCATGACCACGCCTACCTCCGCGTTGGCGCCGTGGGAAGAGCGGGAGACCGGCTGACCCAAAACGGTGATCTCGCCGCCGTCGATGTTCAGCAACCCGAGAATGGCTTTGATGGTGGTGGTCTTGCCCGCGCCGTTTTCGCCGATAAAGCCCACGATCGAGCCCTGCGGGACGCGGAAGGACACGTCGCTGAGGCTGAAATCCTTGTAGTGCTTGGTCAGGCCGCGCACTTCGATGCTGTTTTCCATAATTATTCTCCCTCTAATAAGACGGACAGTGCCTCGCGCACTTCGCTGGCCGGAATGGCGCTGCGGCGCGCGATGTCCACGGCTTCCTGCAGGGCCTGCTCCATGCGGCGCAGGGCTTCCTCCCGCAGAAATTCGGTGTTTTTCTGCGCCACGAAGCTGCCTTTGCCGCTGACGGTCTCTAAAAAGCCGTCCCGCTCCAGCTCTTCATAAGCGCGCTTGGTGGTGATAACGCTGATGCGCAGTTCCTTGGCCAGCACCCGCATGCTGGGCAGGGCGTCCCCCGCCCGCAGCGTGCCGGAAAGGATCTGGCTTTTGATCTGCTCGGTGATCTGCTCATAGATGGGCTTGTCACTGGCATTGCTGATGATGACATCCATGCGGTACCTCGCTGAAAAAAGCGTATATATACGATATACACAATATATACCCTATACTACCACTTGTCAAGTGGGAGAAGAAAAAATTTTTGCGGAAGAAAAAGGAAGTGGAAAAGGGCGGCACGGCACGCCGCGCGGTGCAGGAAAAAAAGGAGGACGCCCCCTCATCCGCTTCACTTCGTTCAGCACCTTCCCCCACCGGGGGAAGGCAACGCGGGCGGCACGCCGCCCTGCTCTTACTTGTGGAAATTTTTAAGTAAGCGGTTAGCTACGTTGTTTTTCCGCGAATGCAAGGAAAAACAAAAACCAGCAGTAGCCGCCAGCAGTGGGCCGTTGCTGCGGAGAACCGTTCCGGTCCTCCGCAGACGTCCTGTGCAGGGGTGCCGTGTTCCAATCGCCTGACGGCTCTTGGACGGCACCGCCTTCCCCCGGTGGGGGAAGGTGGCGCGCAGCGCCGGATGAGGGGGCGCCCGCACACCTGCCCGCTCCACCGCAAAAAAAGGGGCGCGTTTTGCAACGCGCCCCTTGGCTTTATGAAAAAGTTCAGTCCTCCGCGAAGTGCAGCTCCGCTGAGGCCAAAATGGCGTCATACAGCGCCGTGTCCGGCGTCTCGCTGGTGGTGTAAAAATCCAGTTCCACCACGTAGCCGTCCAGCGCCAGGAAGGTATAGCGGGGATACCACGGCTCGTCGGCGTCGTCCGGCCAGGTCTTATAGCAGTAAGTGCGGGTCTTGTGGCCGTTTGCCGCGCCCTCCACGGTGCCCATCAGGCCGTAGCCCTCGGGGAAATAGCCGTCGTGGTTCTCGTAGGCCTCCGTCATTTCCGCGGTGAAGGGCGCGTCGCCGCTGCCCGCCGTCCACAGGGCCTTGGCCTCGGCCACCTTTTTGCCGTCCTGGCTGAAGGTGACGCGGTTGTCATATTCCCACTCCGCGGGCACCTGCAGCACCAAAAGGCCCTGCTTGTCCCCGTTCTGTACAGGCAGCGAGACAAAGCATTTTTGTTCCAGCTCCACGGCGGGGGCGGAGGAGCTGCTGCCGGCGCTGGAGTCCTCCGGCGGCACCACGTCCTTTATGGGCGCGCTGGCCGAGGCGGCGGGCGCGCTGCTGGAGGAGGGGGCGGGCGTGGAAGAGGCAGGCGCTTTGCCGCAGGCGGTCAGCAGCAGCGCCAGGGCGAAAGCGAGCGTGAGGGTTCGTTTCATCGTTTAAATTCCTTTCCCTTCGGCGCCGTGGAGACGGACTTCACGGCCCGGATAAGCCAGCCGCACGCCATGGGCGGCCAGCACGTCCAAGGTGCGCAGATTCAGCGCTTCCCGCTGGGCGCGGGCGTCCGCCAGATCGGCGGTAGCGAGGTAAAACTGCAAAAACAGCGTCAGCCCGTCGGCGCTGATGTCCGTCATGCGCACCTGTACGGTATCGCCCTGCACGCCGGGTTCGGCGGCCAGAGTGCGGCGCAGGTCCGCCGACACGGCGCGCACCGCGTCCGGCGGGGTGTCATAGGAGAGATTGAGGGTATACTGCACCAGCCGCGCGGTCAGCCGCGACCAGTTGGTGATGGCCCCGGCGGTGAATTTCTGGTTGGGCACAGTGACAAGGGCATTGTCCAGCGTGCGGATCTTTGTGCAGCGCAGCGTGATATCCTCCACGGTGCCCTCGGCGTCGGGCATGGCCACCCAATCGCCGATCTCAAAGGGCCGCTCGGTGATGAGGATGATGCCGCCGAAGAAGTTGCTGATCAGGTCCTGCCCGGCCAAAGCGAAGGAGAGACCGCCCAGCCCCAGGCCGGTGAGCACGCCGTTGATGTTCATGTGCAGCTGGTCCAGCACCATGGCCGCGGCAATCAGCAGAATGATGCCCTGGACGATGCGGGTGAGAAAATTGGCAAGGGCGCGGCCCGTGCCGAGCTCGAGCTTTTCGCCCACGCCCAAGATCAGCTGCGGCACCACGCAGGCCGCCCGCACCAGGCCCCAGGCGCAAAAGCAGATGCAGGCCACAGCGCAGGCCGTACCGGTGACGGCGAGAATGGTCAAACGCTGCAGGGCCTCGTCGGGCAGCAGCGAGACGCCGCCGTAAATGCCCAACGCAATGAGGCTGTAGGCCGCCGGGCGCAGAAAGGCCTCGGCGGCTTCGGCGATGGCGGGGTGGTCGAAGCGGCGGGCCAGCTTGGCAACGGCGGGGCCCAGGAAGCGGGCTGCTAAAAACGCCGCCAGCACCGAAGCCAATACAAACAGCGCCGCATAGACGTATGCCAAGATACCGCCTCCTTTGTCATGATAGGGATATTGTACCACGAACCGGCGCGGTTTCGCAAATTCTGCGCCCCATCCTTAGAAATTCTTTACAAATCCTTTGTAGAATGGACACAAATGAACAAAAGGAGTGTGGGATCTGATGAAAAAGAACGGGATTTTGACGCTGGCAAGCTGCCTATGTGCGCTGGTGCTGTGCAGCTGTTCGGGCACCGGGCTGCTGCAGGCCGCCCACCGCGCGGCAGCGGCGGACAAGGATGTTTACACCCTGGCGTCCGACGCCGCCTGTCTGGAACGGGAAAACGAGACGTTTTACATCGGTGCCCAAAGCGTGGGCGCCGGGCGGCGGGACGCCTGGACGGGCACGGTGGAGCGCTGGCTGGTAGTAGACGGCAGCGGTGCGGTATTGGGCCAAACGCCCCTGGACGATGTGGAAGCCGCGCAGCAGCTGGCGGCGGGCACGCCCGCTCAGGTGGTGGCTTATTATCATGTTTATGCGGACGCGGAGGATGAAACCGCCCTGCTGGTGGAGGTCGACAACGTACTGCACCCACTGACGCAGCAGCCGCCGGAGATGCCTTTCGCCCCGAAAGCCGCAGCCCCGGAGGACGCCTGGACTCTGGCGCAGGACTGCCGCGTGCTGGTGCACGGGGAAACACGCTACCGCGTGACGCAGGATGCCGCCGCCGAGACGGACGCTTACCTGGGCATGCTGGCGCGCACGCTGGTGTTCGACGGCGAGACGGGGCAAGAGATCCCGAAAGCGGAGCTGGCGGCCATCGAGATCACGCCCGGGCCCCTGTCGCGCCAGCAGCGCGTTCAGCGCACCTACGGCGCGGTGTACGGCATCCCAGGCAGCGAAGACGTGGCCGTGGAGGTAGACGGTGCGCTGCGGGTGGCAAAGCTGGAAAAATGAGGGGAAAGAAAAGGCGGGGGAGGCTTTTCCGCTCATAAACCGTTCTCTTTGGGGCACCCTAATCTTATCCAGGAATCATCTAGGAGGAGAACGGTATGAAAATTTATCAAAACGAATCCACGGGCGAGGTCGTCCTGTATTTGAGCGGGGAAAACCAGGCGTCCTGCTGCTGCGGCAGCGCGCTGCGCCTGATGGAAGCGGGTGTGTCTGACGGCGCGCAGGAAAAGCACGTGCCGGTGTTCACCGTGCAGGACGGCTTGGTGCGCGCCCGCGTGGGCGAGGTGGCCCATCCCATGGGCGAGGACCATTGGATCGAGTGGATCCTGCTGGAGACGGACCGGGGCTTCAGCGTGCGCCCGCTGTGCCCCACGGGGACGCCCGAGGCCACCTTTGCGCTGGCGCCGGGCGAGCAGGTGCGCGCCGTCTATGCGCTGTGCAATCTGCACAAGCTGTGGAAGGCCGAGGCCTGACCGAGAGGAAAAAGGGGCGCGCGGGCAAAACTTTGCCCGCGCGCCTTTTGTGATGTGTTTTTGAGTGGGATGCGCGGCCCGGCGGCCAATGGCCGCCGCTACGAATAGCAGGGAACGCTGGCGGGCGCCCCCTCATCCGTCCGGCGTTACACGCCGTCCACCTTCCCCCACCGGG
>CATXYA010000103.1 GCA_958403605.1 uncultured Oscillospiraceae bacterium | reverse complement strand
GACCATGCCGCAGGGAAAGATCGCCCTGCAGCTGATGACGCTGCGGGAGGTGACCAGCTTCGGTGCCAAGGGCCTGCTGAAGGACGGCGCCAATGAATACGGCTGGCCGGTCTACGGTGTAAACGAGACGTTCCGCCGCGTGCGGGAGCTGGGCATCCGCGATCTGGAGCTTTCCAAGGTGGCCGTGACGGACGAGACGCTGGCGGAGATGCAGACCGCCTGCCGGGAATACGGCATGCACATCATCGCCCCCACCGCCATCTATGAGCCCTATCTGGAGGGCGAGCCCGGCGACGTGCTGGACCGCGATTTTGCCAAAATCGTCTCCCGCTGCCATGCCCTGGGCGCGGATTATCTGCGGGTGGGCATGCTGCCGCGCAGCTGCCTGAACTCCCGCGAGGGTTATCTGCGCGTCGCCGCTGTCTACAACGAATATGGGCGGCGGCTGCTGGCCGAGGGCATCCACCTGTACCACCACAACCACCACTATGAATTCCAGCGCCTGGACGGCAAATTCGGCCTGGAGCTGCTGGCGGAAAACACTGATCCTGCCTATTTGGGCTTTGAGCTGGACACCCATTGGGTGCAGCGCGGCGGCCAGGACCCGGCCAAATGGATCCGCAGGCTGGCCGGGCGCGTGGACCTGCTGCATCTCAAGGACTACCGCATCCAGCCGCCGCCCGCCCAGCAGGTGACGCGCGCCACCCTGCAGGGCTGCATCGAATTTGCCGAGATCGGCGCGGGCAGCCTGGACTGGCCGGAGATCTTTGCCGCCGCCGAGGAGGCCGGGGTGATCTATTACCCCATCGAGCAGGACGCCACCTACGGGCGCGATCCTTATGACTGTCTGGCAGACAGTGTGCGCAATCTGCGTGCCATGGGGTACGGCGGCCTGCTGGAGGAATCGCGGCTGTAAATTGTAAACAGACGGCGTCAAACCGCCGGGAGGTTTTTTATGAAAGTTGGGCTTTGTCTTTATTCTGTCAAAAAAGCATTGGCTCAGGACCCGCTGGGCACGATGGAGAAGGTTGCGGCACTCGGCTTCCGCTATTGGGAGACTCCCGCAGCCACACCCGCGCCGTTGGACGGCTCGCCCTCCATCCCCACCGCTTTCGGGCTCAAGCTCCCCGCCAAGACGGCCAAGCAGTTCATCGACGACCATGACATCACCATCACCGGCAACCACTATTTCCCCTGCGATTATCCCAATTTCGAGGAATATCTCGAATATCAGGCGGAGTTGGGGCTCACGTTCGTCGGCCCCTCGGCTGATTTTTATACGGATTATGACGATGTGCTGCGAAAATGTGAAAAGCTGAACCGCGCGGCGGAAAAGGCCAAACGCTACGGGCTTCAGTTTTATTATCACAACCATTTCCACGAATTTCAAAAGTTCAACGGCAAAACCGTGGAGGACCTGATCTATGAAAACACGGATCCCGCTTTGGTCAAGATCCAGCTCGACACCTATTGGGCGGCGCGCGGCGGGGCCGATCCCGTGGAATTGATCCGCCGCTACGCGGACCGCCTGGTCTCTTTGCATCAAAAGGATTTTGCCAAGGACGCGGGCGAGCCTCTTGATCTGTTTGCCCAGAAGGTGGACCCCAACGGACTCATCGACAACGCGCTGCACCAAAGGGTGCGCCATGTGGGGATCTTTGCAGAGGTGGGCACGGGTGTGCTGGACATCCAGTCCTATATTGACGCGGCCAACCGGGCGGGTGTCGGCATGATCTATCTGGAACAGGATCTCACGCGGCTGGACGAGCTGGAATCCGTGCGCATCAGCATGGAGCAGTTCCACCAGTACGACGGCATCGAATGGGACAGCGCCCGTTAAGAGGCGCCCTCCCCCCCAAGACAAGGCCTCCCCAAAGAAGCGCCCACAAGGGCTTGTTGTCTGCGGTCAGCAGACAGCAAGCCCTTGTTTTTTTACCCGGATGCATGCGCCCTTTCGCCGTCTTCCCCGCCCGGGCCGCAAATTCTTCATTTTATCGACAAATTTCGTCATTTTTCACAAGATGAACTTTTTCTTCGTCCCCATTTTTATTGTGCTGCGATACACTTCCTGCAAAGGAGGTTGTGATCATGTGGACAAGATCTATCCTGCGGCACGGGCGAATGGCCGTCTGCAACGGCGTGTTTGCGGAAAGCGGCATTCGCTGTTTTTTCTCCGTCTGCGGACGGCGCAAAGCCCGCGGCGCTGTGAAGGGGGGCAACCCCTGTTGATCCTCTATCTTCCCGTGGAAGAGCAGCTCTCTTCCCCCGGCCTGGGTGCCTATCATTCCTTCGGCATCCGCGCATTGCAGCCGGTGTCCGAGCATTGGCAGGAAGTCGCCTTCCTGTCCGATGTTTCCTGTGACGGCGCCTTTGTCCTGCGGCTGGCAGGGGCCTGTACCCAGGGACAGGCCGCGCTGTGCCATCTGCGTGACATCGTGCTGGACGCCCTCGCTTTGCCCGCAAGCGGCGCACTTGGATAAAAAACACTCCGGCTAAATGGACAGAACCAGCAAAAGAGAAAAGAATAGACACATGGGAGACATGCGGGCATAGAGTGGACGGCCAGCAGGAGGAAACCGCCCGCCGTTTAGAGTGCATCATTAATATCATTTTGAAGAAAGAAAAAACCTAATGTGTACCTAAGTGTGTACCTTACAACGGAAAAGCCGCCCGGAATGCTTGATTCCAGGCGGCTTTATGTATGCCTCTACCATGCAAAATCGATATCCGCACGAATAACCATCTCAAGCACGGCGTACCTAGCAATTTTGCCATTAAAAGAAATCTTGATCCCAACAATGGGGTATGCTTTAACCTAGATGTCAATTGCTGCAAGACAAGTATAAATATTTCCCCCAAATATGCTGTTGCGCAAGTCTTTCATATGATTTCTTCCCGCAGCAGAAATCCAGAGGTCGAACCTCTGTCTACGAGGAAATCCAAAACATTAAAAACTTGACGTTTGCGACGGACATCTGATTTAAACAAATATATCCGCTTTTTTACATAATGATACATATATTCTTCAAGATAATATATTGTATTTACAGGCAGGGAAACTTCTCGTAGCCCGGGATTGTTGTTTACAATATCGCTCAGCAACTCGACCCCATCCTCAAAAAGCACATTTGAACCTATTGTGTTTAACACTCTTCCGATTGCATACAAAACAGCCGGATGATAACCAATCTGAATTGCAACCGATTTATAAAAGAGCGCTGAATCTTTTCGAAGAGAATGCCACGACTTTGCATCTTTCTTCCAATCCGCACAGGCCAAAAGAAATTCCACCAAAACATTCCCAAGGCCATAACTGATTAGCGACTCGCCCTCTGGCGCACTGCTTTTTTCTTTGTGCTTCTCACATTCACAAAAGATGTAATTTTTTAGCAGATTCCAAAAACTCCAAAACGCAGCGTATCTTGGCTCTCTGTCTTCAGCTCTGATGATTTCTCTCAAAAAGTGGCTAAATTCCTGATCATATTTTGATTTTTCTGTCAAGCAATCCAACAGGTCACACTGCTGCTCCTCGGACAAATTCAAAACATAGTCCCCAAGCCATTGCATATATCCGTACTCTGCTTCATAATCCCGCCGCTCCATTTTTTCTGCGTCGTCTTTGCCAAACAGCGTACCCCATATCTTATCTCCAATTTTCAAAACAAACTCAAAAGCCGTTCCATCATCCTTGGAATTAACCATCCGTTGGAGATCAATCAGTCGATTGATGTTCAGCCCGCCTATCGGTATTGAATTGAAATCGGATATCTTGCCTTGAAGAAGTTTCTCAATTTTTTTGCTGTTGTATTCAAAGAAGTGCTTTGTTGACACCCCGTTATAGCGAAGGACCTCCCCATAAAATTGCGGTGCAAGCTCTGCATATGCGCGAATCAATATCCAAGCCGCGGTTCTTTCTGAGTCCCAAAGGATATTTGCTACGCTATCCAACACAATTCCCTGTTCCCTGTCTGGGTTCATTACAAGTGCCAACAGCAGGAATAGGGGGTTCGTCCAATCTGCGGAAAGATTGTTGAGAGATGTCAGTCTGGCTAGAGCGGGAATCGCCGCTTCGGTTCCATCTCCACACTGATAGGGACTACGTTGAGCAACGAAACGAAAACAAGCGGCTTGAATGATCTCCGCGCATAAGGCTGTTTCCTCTTCACTCATTGACGCGCTCTCGTCCCGCAAGAGCACAGAACAAGCGTTGATTGCAGCGGAA
Source organism: uncultured Oscillospiraceae bacterium (assembly GCA_958403605.1). Lineage (GTDB taxonomy): Bacteria > Bacillota > Clostridia > Oscillospirales > Ruminococcaceae > Ruthenibacterium. The sequence continues at coordinate 2,280 of CATXYA010000103.1, read as the reverse complement.
ACATCCTGAAAATGAAATTCCTCACCATCTTCCCGGAGAATTTGCTTCACCTCTTGGATGATCGGCGTAGGGCTGGATTCAAATTGCGGGTACTTTTGGGCCGCATCCTGATTATGTCTAAGTCTTGCGTCCGCCCAGAGGAGCAAGGGTGTATGCCGCAAAAGCTGTTCATGCTCCTTTTCATTTGCTTTGCTGCGTTCGACGAGATTTTTCGGCATTTTAGATGTCAGAGTAATTTGGAGCTCTCCTTGAGATATCTTCCCCTCGCTTACCTCGCATCTTCTCAAATCGCACCTATAATATGCGTACTGAAAGATCTCGTCCCAGGTATCTATTCCTACCGTAGCCTCATCAAATGCTGAGTATAGCCGATTAAGTCGTTCCCGACGGACTTCTTCTGGCAATTCAACCAACTTCAACTGGTAACCGACCAGAATATCCTCAAATAACATCTTTCGGAAAGAGAGCGCATTCGATTGAATCCGCTCATCATCGTACAACTGATTTGAGCTCAATGTCCCCTTGAGAAAACCAGCGCTGCGCTCTGCTGATAAGCGTGAAATATCAAAAATAAATATTTCTTTCGTTTTTAGCAAGATGCAACTGATTTCAAAGAGTTTGTCTGGATACGCCGCTACCACACTCAGAACTACAGCGGTAATTGCCGCCGTTCTGGATTGCCGAAGCAGATATTTGCAGTATAGGGCAGCGGTTTCTATCTCAACCTGATCCATCACATCCAACAGCCATTTTTCCAGTGCCATCAGCACACTTTCAAGCAACTTAGGTGCAACATGGGTACCTCTGTACATTTTCCATAGCCTTTCGCTGCAAACCTGCTTAATCGTTTCCTTATCGGAAATCTTGACTACAATTTCTGATGTCTCATGATATTCCTGATTTAAATCGGAATTCTTGTAGCAGTCCGTTGCATTGTTCATCAGCCGCAGGATGAAATCAAGTGTTTCCATGGGCTTGACCCATAGCATTCGGTATAACGGCGTTTGATAGGCGCTCTCTGCGCTATACTCCCATTGGACAGCGTCGCTCAGGCCAAAATAGGACTCCATACTATCGCGCCCATAAAATTTTCGGCCCTTTTCGCGGTGCCAGTAGCCCTCCGCTAAGTGGATCATCTCCGACGGTAACGCCTGACATACCTTGCCACAGTCAACGATGTTGGATAGGCTTTTCTTCATAAGCAGGAAATTTTTATCGTGCCGGTCATATTCTCCCTCTTTAATCATAGTGTTAAAAATTTCGCCCAACTCTTGCTTTAGTTCTAATGCCGCAGCCAGAATCACAGTATTCAAAGTGATAAACTGTGAATCTTTTTGGAGTGTATGTGGATAGTGGCTTTCACACCATAATCTGCTTTTCAGATAGAGGGCAATTCTTCCCGCAAGCCTAGTTGTTTCTCCTGCCTCGTACTTCTCCGTCCAGGATTTTAAGATGTCTGCGGTGATATTTAGGTTCTGTATAGTCCACGGGATTAAAGAACGGTTATCGTAAATAAATTTGAATATCGTATGCCAAGCAATCCCCACTGGCTCAGTAAAACGATATTTGTTTCCAGAGAATTCGGGAAGCTTTTTCAGCAACTCTTGATTAACATCGCGGCAGGCCGTATTCAGCAGGAAAGCGGTTCGAGTAAACAGTGTATACTGTGCCCAACTCATCATCGCGTCCAAAATCAGGAGAGAATCCTCACTACCGGATTGCATCAAAGCAATCAACGTTTCGTCCTTCCAAGCCTGTTCCAGCGGACCTTGTATGATGGATATAAAGAACTCCGCAGGTTGTTTCTCTCCTTGAGCGAAAAGCGTTTCAAGCCAAATCCTATACAGCTTTCTCGCTCGTAGAGAAGTTCCGAATCCTTCCAAAAAAAATTCAACTGGTGTACGGCTTTGATACCGATCCGTCAGGATATGCTTTACAATCAACTCCTCGTAGACGTCGTGGCTCATCATCCACTTCTGGGGGGAATTGTCATAGACGGCGATGACCCCGCTTTCCTCCAACGCCTCCAGCGCCTCTGAATCATCGTCAGCCCCGCTTCTGTATATATCGGTTTCCTGTTGAAACATTTCAAAAACCATATTAACCGCCAGTTGTTGCCGTCGGACGGGCAAATTGCGAACTCGGTGGGTGTCGTTACAAATAACCTCCTTCCAGACTTGCTCCATAAACCGTTCAGAGGTGGTTACCTCGTCCAGGGAGGATGGCTCTAATTTTAGATACAGCTTTAAGTAGAACAGATCGCATAAAAGCTCCCTCAAT
>CATXYA010000102.1 GCA_958403605.1 uncultured Oscillospiraceae bacterium | reverse complement strand
CGTATCGAGCGCGCCGATCATATTCAGCAAGGTGCTTTTCCCGGAGCCAGATTCGCCCACAACGGCGACAAATTCCCCCTTGGGCACGGAGAACGTCGCCTGCTTCAGGGCGTGTACGGTAGCTTCGCCGCTCCCATAGGTCTTTGAAATGTTTTCTACTTCCAACAGATTCATAGGGCTCAACACCTCTTTCTTTTTGATGAGGAAAGAGTACCATGGCAAAGCTACTGCAAGCTGACACACAGGCTACAATTTTGTAGGCATCCATGCAGGCGCTCGTCTGTTTTATTGCGCAGGCGTCAAAAAATTGATGGTAAAGGTGGTGCCGGCCCCCAAGGCGCTGTCCACCTCGATGGTGCCGCTGTGGGCTTCCACAATGGCCTTTGCCAGCGGAAGGCCAAGGCCCACGCCCTGCGTATCCTTGGAAAAGCGGCTGCGGTAAAACCGTTTGAAAATATGATGCAGGTCCTCGGGATGGATGCCGCTGCCATTGTCTTTCACCACGATTTGGACGACCGACGCAAAGTCCCGCCACGTTACGGAAATGGCGTCTCCGGCCTTCGTGTGGTCCAAGGCGTTTTTTACAATATTGCTGACCGCCTCGATCAGCCAGCTGCGGTCGCACAGCAGCATGGCCGCAGGATCACCGGAAAAAGACAGCGATTTTTCCTCCTGCCCAGCCTCGAAGGCAAAATGGCGTTCGATCTGCGCCATCATGCCGGATACATTTTCCATGGCCTTTTCCAGCACGATCGTCCCCGCGTCCAGCTTTGTGATCTTCAAAAGATTCTGGACCAGATCCTCGATCCTGTCCAGCTCCTGCTCGGAAAGGTCGGCAAAGTGTTTGACCGTCGGGGCGTCCTCCGCCTCCTCCTGCAGGATGCCGTTATAAATATTCAGGGCGGCCAGCGGCGTCTTGAGCTGGTGGGAAATATCGGAGAGGGACTCTTTTAAAAAGCTTTTGGCGCGCCGCTCATTCTCGGCATGGGCGTTGAGAATAGAGACCAGCGCGTTGACTTCATGGAACAACCGGTACAGCTCGCCCTCCTCGTCACATTCGATGCGGGCCGCCTGGTCGCCCGCGAGATATTCCTTGATCTGCTCCACCGCGCGTTCCATCATGTTGTGCTGCTCTCTAAAATACAGATAGAGAAGCGTCAGCACGGCGATGCCCACACAGACGGAGACCGCCAGCACATCCAGCGCCGCATGCTTTGCATGCAGGCCGATCAAGGCTGCGGAAAATAAGGCGGCCCCGGCGACAAGCAGGCCCACCCGGCAAAAAAGGCGTTTGATCCGCCGGTCCGTCAGTATTTTCACAGCGCACCCCGCTTTGCAGAATTCCATTTATAACCCGCGCGGCGGACTGTCACGATCTTTTGCGGGTCGCCGGGTTCGTCCTCGATCTTTGTGCGCAGCCTGCGGATATAGACCGTCAGGGTGCTGCTGTCGATATAGTTTTCCTCGCAGTCCCAAAGCTGGCCCAAGATCTGCTCCGGCGAAAGGACGATGTTGGGGTTTTCCATAAAGAGGCACAGCAGCTTGTACTCGCTGGCCGTCAGGTCGATGAGGGCCCCATCCTTGTAGACCTCCCGCGTCAGCAGCTGCACCCGGATGCCGTTGGAGCACAATTCGGGGGCGGTCTTGCTGAAATCGCCGCTTCGGCGAAGAAGCGCGTTGACCCGCGAAAGAAATACCGCCAGCTTGAAGGGCTTGGTGATATAATCGTCGCCGCCGATATCGAGCCCCATGATGATGTCAGTCTCTTCATCCGCCGCGGTCAGGAACATGACCGGTACCTTGGAGGTCCGGCGAATTTCCCGGCAGATCTCATAGCCGGAACCGTCGGGCAGGGAAACGTCCAGGATGACGAGATCATAGATGCCTTTTTGCCACAGCGTTTCCGCCTCCAGCTTTGTCCGGGCAACGGTGACCTCGTATCCTTCCTTTTGAAGGGCAAAGGACAAGCCGCTGATCAAACTCAGGTCATCCTCCACAAAGAAAATGCGTTTCATTCTGTTCCACCATCCTCCATCGGTTTTGACGCCCGGCCCGCCAGGTCCGGGGATCTGTCAGCGGACCGGTCAGCTTTACTTGAGGCTGCCCTGCAGGACTTGCTTTGCAAACCAGGGGCTTTCGACGGTCAGCACCTTTCCGGAAAGCCCGACGCAGGGGCCGGCGGGCAGCGTGGGGAAGGTGAGCCGCCAGGCGCACAGCGCCGGATATTTGAGCCTGCGGGTGCGGTTGGCCTCCCGGTTGCCGTACTTGTCGTCGCCCAGCAGGGGACAGCCGATAGAAGCCAGATGCGCGCGGATCTGATGGGTGCGGCCTGTGACCAGCTCCACCTGCAGCAGCGCCAAGGGGCCGCTGAGGGCCTTTGTGCGGTAGCGGGTGACGATCTCTTTGGCGCCGGGCACGGCCTGCCCGTGTACCTGTACGACGCCTTTGGTGGCGTTTTTGGAAAGGTAGCCGTGCAGCTCCGCCTCCGGCGGCTGCGGATGCCCAAAGGTGACGCAGAGATATTCCTTTTTGAGCTTCCGCTCGCGGATGAGCGCCGTCAGTACCTGCTGCGCCGCCGCGGTCTTGGCGAACACGACCAGGCCGGAGGTGCCTGCGTCCAGCCGGTGGCAGGGGGCGGCAGGCGCGCCCAAATAAACCGCGGCACGCGACGCCAGCGTATCCACCGCCGCGCCCGTTTCGTCCAGCGTCAGCAGGCCCGCGGGCTTGTCCGCCACTAAAACCTCCGCATCCTCATAGACCACCGAGAGGGCGGCGCGCTTTTGCAGCGCCGCTTCGGGCACATACAGCCGCACGGTACTGCCGCAGGTAAGGCGGGCCGAGAGCGGGACCTTTTTGCCGTCGACCTTGATCTTGTTTTCCCGCAGATATTTGTGCAGCGGGCCGGGGGAAAGCTCCGGGCACTGCTGCAATAAAAACGCGTCCAGCCGCTGGCCGCCGCGCTCGACGAGATATTCCCGCAAAAGAAACGCCTCCATTCCATGAAAATCATTGTAGCATGGCGCGGGGACGGTTGACAAGACCGGGCGGTTGCTGTAAACTAATAAAGCACAAAATGGCCGGTGGTTATTTTACCATTGATATCAGCTGTTTTTAGAGACGCTGCTGTGGCGGAATTGGCAGACGCAAGGGACTTAAAATCCCTCGGTGGCGACACCGTACCGGTTCGATCCCGGTCAGCAGCACCAAAAGCCCGGACCTTTCGGTCCGGGCTTTTCTATTCTTTTCTAAATAGTAAAACAGCCGGGAGCGCAGAGGCTCCCGGCTGTTTTTGAACCGTATTACTGCGGCATGGCGCGGATGATACCACGCTCGGCGTCCACGGAGATGCGCATCCCGTCCTGCAGAACACGGGTGGCCCCGGCGGCGCCCACGATCACCGGCTTTTCCAGCATCAGCCCCACAATGGCGGCATGAGAGTTGAGGCCGGGCTCTTCGGCGATGATGGCGCTGGCGGTGCGCAAAGCATCCAGCATGTCGTTGGTGGTGGACGTCACCACCAGCACATCCCCGGCGCCCATCTTTTGCCGTGCGTCCTCGGCGTCGCGGCAGACACGCACGGTGCCCGAGGCGGTATCTTTATTGATGCCGACGCCCGTCAGCAGGGCATCGCCCACCAAATGGGCCTTGATCATATTGGTGGTGCCGGAGACACCCACAGGCACGCCGGCGGTGATGACCACCAAGTCGCCGTCCTCCACAAACCCGGCGGCGCGGGCGGTGGAAACGGATTTATCGATCAGTTCGTCCGTGCTGTGGGCGTACTCCATGCACAGCGGCGTAATGCCCCAAGAGAGCGCCAGCTGGCGGTAGACCTGCTGCGTGAGCACACAGGCGATGATGTCCGTCGCGGGCCGGTACTTCGAAAGCAGACGGGCCGTTTCACCACTTTTGGTGACGGTGATGATGGCGCTGGCGTTGATGTCGGAGGCAGTGGTACAGGCGGCATGGGCCACGGCGGAAGCGACGCTGAGGTGGTTTTCCAAGGTGCGCAGCTTCATGCGTTTGCTGTAGTTGATATCGCTCTCCGTGCGCTCGGCGATGGCCGCCATGGTCTTGACCGCTTCCACGGGCCAGGCCCCGGCGGCAGTCTCGCCGGACAGCATGATGGCGGAGGTGCCGTCATAGATGGCGTTGGCCACGTCGGCGATCTCGGCGCGGGTGGGGCGGGGGTTCTCCATCATGCTCTCCAGCATCTGCGTGGCGGTGATGGCGGGCTTGCCCGCGGTATAGCAGCGGGCGATGATGTCCTTTTGGATGATGGGGATCTCGGTGAAATCGATTTCCACGCCCATGTCGCCGCGGGCCACCATGATGCCGTCGGAGACAGCGAGGATCTCGTCGATATTGTCCACGCCCTGATGGTTCTCGATCTTGGCGATGATCTTGATAAAATCGCACTTTTTGCTGTCCAGCAGGCGGCGGATCTCCAGAATGTCCTGGGCGCTGCGCACGAAGGAGGCGGCGATAAAATCAAAGCCCTGCTCGATGCCAAACAGGATGTCGTCGCGGTCCACCGCGCTCATATAGGGCATGGACAACTGGGTGCCAGGCACATTGACGCCCTTGTGGTTGGAGACCGTGCCGTCGTTTTGTACGACACACACGATATCGTCCTCGTCCACCTTGTCCACAACTAACTCGATCAAGCCGTCGTCCAGCAGGATGCGGGCGCCGGGAGCGATATCCTTGGGCAGCTCCTGATAGGTGATGGCGCAGCCGCTGGCGTCGCCCAGCTCGTCACGGGTGGTCAGCGTGAAGATCTGCCCCTTGTGCAGCTCCGCCTTGCCGTCCTTGAAATCCTTGAGGCGGATCTCGGGGCCTTTGGTGTCCAGCAGGGCGGCGATGGGCAGGCCTAATTCCTCGCGCACGGCGTGCAGCTCGCGCAGGCGCTGGGCGTGCTCCTCATGGCTGCCGTGGGAAAAGTTGAACCGGGCCACATTCATGCCCGCCAAGGCCATTTCCTTTAAAATACCGGGCTTGTCGGTGGAGGGGCCCAGGGTACAGACGATCTTTGTTTTACGCATCTATCATACCACTCCTTTTTTCTCTGTACTTATTATACACGGCGCGGGGCGGGTGTCAACGTTCCGAATGTCCTTGACAAAAGAAGTATATTTTGCCATACTAAAGGCAAGAATCGAACGAGAGGAAAAGGGGGAGAGCACCCATGAAAAAGCGCGTATTTTTGATCGTTCTCGACAGCTTCGGCATCGGGGAAGAGCCGGATGCCGCGGCGTTTGGCGATGAGGGCAGCAATACGTTGGCGGCCATCGTCAAAAGCCCGCAATACGATACCCCGGAGCTGCAAAAGCTGGGCCTGTTCAACATCGACGGCGTCACCTGCGGGGAGCGCGCAGCGCACCCCGCCGCCTGCTTTGCACGGCTGCAGGAACTGTCCAACGGCAAGGACACCACCATCGGCCACTGGGAGATCGCCGGGGTCGAGAGCCCGCGGGCCTTGCCCACCTATCCGGACGGCTTTCCGGAAGAGGTGCTGCGGGAGTTTTCACAAAAGACGGGCCGGGCTGTGCTGTGCAATAAGCCTTACTCGGGCACGGAGGTCATCCGTGATTACGGCGAGGAACACCTGAAAACGGGCGCGCTCATTGTGTATACCTCTGCGGACAGCGTGTTCCAGATCGCGGCCAACGAGGCTTTGGTACCCGTGGAAGAGTTATACCGCTACTGCGAGATCGCCCGGGAGCTGCTGCGCGGGGAGCACGGCGTGGGCCGCGTGATCGCCCGGCCCTTTGTGGGCACGTGCAAGGAGGACTTCGCGCGCACGGCCAACCGGCACGATTTCTCGCTGAAGCCGCCGCGGGCGACGATGCTGGATGCCTTGCAGCGCAAGGGGCTCGCCACCATCGGCGTGGGCAAGATCAACGATATTTTCGCTGGGCAGGGCATCAGCGAGGCGCTGCGCACCAAAAACAATGCCGACGGCATGCGGGTGACGCTGGAGTTGGCCCAGCGGGATTTTGCGGGCCTCGCTTTCATCAATTTGGTGGACTTCGACATGGTGTACGGCCACCGCAACGACGTGGACGGTTATGCCAACGCCGCGACGGAATTTGACCGGGAGCTGGCAAAGCTGCTGCCGCTGCTGCGCCAGGACGACCTGCTCATCATCACCGCCGACCACGGCTGTGATCCGGCGACGCCCTCCACGGACCATTCCCGGGAATACGTGCCCATGCTCGCCTTCGGGCCGGGGCTGCGCCGCGGGGTGGACCTGGGCACCCGCAAAAGCTTTGCCTGCATTGCCCAAACGGTGTGCGAGTACCTCGGGGCGGACGCCTCCGGCTTGGCCGGACAAAGTTTTTTACCGGAGATCCTTTTGTAAAAGTATCAAAAAAGGGCGCGTTGCAAAACGCCCCCTTTTTGCGTATCGGGATGGAAAGGTCCGCAGGCGCCCCCTCATCCGGCGCTTTGCGCCACCTTCCCCCACCGGGGGAAGGCGGTGCTGTCCAAACTGGCTTTTGCCAGTT
>CATXYA010000101.1 GCA_958403605.1 uncultured Oscillospiraceae bacterium | reverse complement strand
ACCGCCGTGTTCTCGGCCGGGTCGCCGGGGCCGTTGGACAGCATGATGCCGTCCGCCCGCAGGGCCCGCAGCTCCTCCGCCGTGGTCAGCGCGGGCACCACGGTCACCTTGCAGCCGCGCTGCACAAGACTGCGCAGGATGTTGGCCTTGGAGCCGAAATCGAACAGTGCCACGTGGGGCGCGCCGCCCTCGTTGCAGGTCTTGTGCTCCTGGGTGGTGACGGCGTCCACCGCGCCCGTGACAGCGTAGCTGCGGATGCGGGCCATCAGGTCCTCATCGGCCAAAGCGGCCTCGGGGCTGTCGTACTCGGTGGTGACGGCCCCGTTCATGACGCCGGACTCGCGCAGAACGCGCGTCAGCCGCCGGGTGTCCACGCCCGAGACGCCGATGATGCCCTGCTCCTTCAAAAATTCGTCCAGCGTCTGCCGGCAGCGGAAGTTGGACGGCACCTCGCAGGCCTCGCGCACGATGTAGCCGCGGGCCCAGATGCGGGTGGATTCCGCGTCGTCGTGATTGATGCCGTAGTTCCCGATGAGGGGATAGGTCTGGGTGATGATCTGGCCGTAATAGCTGGGGTCGGTGAGCGTCTCCTCGTAGCCTTCCATGCCGGTGTTGAACACCACCTCGCCCACGCTGGTGCCCTGGGCGCCGAAGTTTTCGCCCGCCAGCACCAGGCCGTTCGACAATACGATATATGCTTTCATGGCTTCTCCTTTGCTCACAGGGTCTGCTTGGCTTCTTGCTTCATTTTGCGGCTGCCCAAATGCACCAGCGGCAGCTTGCCCTCTTTGCAGATGGGGCAGTCGTCGGCGGGATAATTGGGCAGGTCCAGCTTCAGGGCGCTGGCCAGAATGGGGATGGGCGAGGGCGCGTCCTCTTTCGTGCGGTCCACCACACAGACGATGCCCAGGCACTTGCCGCCCGCCTCTTCGATGACGCGCTTGGTCTCCAGGCTGGAGACGCCCGTGGTCACCACGTCCTCGGCGATGATGCAGGTTTCACCCGGCTGGATGGCGAAGCGCTTGAGGCACATCACATTGTCCACGCGCTCGGTGAAAATGGCGCGCTTGCCCGTTTGGCGGGCCAGCTCATAGGCGTAGACGATGCCGCCCATGGCCGGGCCCACGATGACGTCCACGTCCATGTCCCGCAGCTTTTCCGCCACGGTTGCCATCACCTGGGCACATTTGTCCGGGTACTGCTGCAAAAACGCCATTTGGCAGTAGGCGCCTGAGTGGCGGCCCGAGGACAGCAGGAAATGGCCCTCTAAAAAGGCGTCGCAGGACTTCAAGATCTCCAGATTGTTCATGATGCACGGTCCTTTCTCATATTCGGTAGCGCATTTTTTGCGAAGCTTCTGGTCTGCGGTCAAACCTGCGCGCAGCCGCGCAGCTCGTCCAGCGTTTTTACGCCGTGGGCGTCCAGCCAGCGGGCCATGTCTTTGGCGATGGTCTCGCAGGCGCGGGGATCGGCAAAATTCGCCGTGCCCACCTGGATGGCCGTGGCCCCGGCCATGATAAAGCTGAGGGCGTCCTCGGCGCTGGCGATGCCGCCCAGGCCCACCACGGGCACCTGTACGGCCTTGCACACCTGGTACACCATGCGCAGGGCGATGGGCCGGATGGCCGGGCCCGAAAGCCCCGCAAACACGTTGTCGAACACGGGCCGCCGGGCCTCCAGGTCGATGGCCATGGCCTGGAAGGTGTTCACCAGGGACAGCCCGTCCGCGCCCGCGTCCTGGCAGGCCAGGGCCATGTCCACCATGTTTTCCGCATTGGGGCTCAGCTTGACGATGAGGGGCTTCGACGTGCAGCGGCGCACGCGGGAGACCACCTCCCGGGCGCTTTCGGCCTTGATGCCGTAGGCGATGCCGCCCGCCTTCACGTTGGGGCAGCTGATGTTCAGCTCGATAAAGTCCACGTCCGCGGCGTCCAGCAGCCGCGCGCCCTCCTCGTAGGTCTCGATGGTGCTGCCGCCCAGGTTCGCCATGGCCTTGGGGCCCAGGGCGCGCATGACGGGCAGCTCCTGCGCGATGAAGTGGCGCACGCCGGGGTTTTGCAGGCCGATGGAGTTGATGAGGCCCGACGGCGTCTCGTACAGCCGCTCGCCGCCGTTGCCCGCCTTGCCCTCCAGCGTCAGGCCTTTGCCCGAGATGGCGCCCACCCAGGCCATGTCCACGATATCCGCGTATTCCTGGCCGAAGCCGAAGGTGCCGGACGCGCCGATGACCGGCGTGGCCAGCGGCACGCCGCACAGCGTCACCGCCAGGCTGGCAGGGATCTCAGCCATAGAACACACTCCCTTCAAACACGGGCCCGTCCTTACAGACGGAGACGCCGCCGTTTTTGGCGCGGCAGGTGCAGCCCAGGCACGCGCCCAGGCCGCAGGCCATTTTGGCCTCCTTGCTCACGTAGGTGCGCACACCCGCGGCCAGGGCCATGCGGGCGGCCTTTTCCATCATGATCTCCGGCCCGCAGAGGTAGACCGTGTCATAGTCCGCCGGGGAAAGCAGGTCGGTGACGAAGCCCTTATGGCCCACGCGGCCCGTGTCGGTGGCCACCGATACCCGGCGGCACACCTGCTCGAAGGCCTCCACGCGGTACGGCTCGTCCCGGAAGCCCAGAATGGCGTCCACGGTCACGCCCGCCGCGGCCAGCTCCCGCGCCAGCTGGTACAGCGGCGCGGTGCCGATGCCGCCGCCCACCAGCACGGCGGTCTTGCCCGCGAGCGCAAAGCCGTTGCCCGCGGGCCCGGTGAGCACCAGCGTGTCCCCGGCGGCCAGGGCCGCCAGCTTTTCCGTGCCGGTGCCCTTCACCTGGTACAAAAACTGCACCAGGCGGTCGGCCTCGTCGAAGCGGTGGACGCTGATGGGCCGCGACAGCAGCGGAGCCTCATCGGCGCCCCAGGCGCGCAGCATGTAGAACTGGCCCGCCCTGCAGGGGGCGGCGCTCTGCGGCAGCTGCACAGTCATCAGCACGATGTCCTCGGCCAGGGGGCGGTTTTCCAGCACCAGGGCCTCAAAGTTTTGCGCAGGCATCGGCGATGGCTCCTTTCATGGCGGCGCACTCGTTGTAAGCGGCTTCGTCGAAGCGCACGCCGGGCTGCTTTTTGTATGCCAGCAAAATGGCGCGGCTGGAATTCACCGTGCCGCCGTTGCCCCCGGCCAGATACTGCGCGATGTCCTCGGCCTTGCCGCCCTGGGCGCCGTAGCCGGGGATGAGGAAGAAGGTGTCCCGGTATTTGGCGCGGATATCCTTGGCCTCCTCGATGTGGGTGCCGCCGATGACGAGGCCGATGGAGGAGTAGCCGTGCGCGCCCAGATAGTGCTTGCCCAGCTCGTTCAGCTTGTCGCCCACCAGGTCGTACACGTGGCGGCCGTCGGCCAGGGTCTCATACTCAAAGTCCTTGGCGCCGGGGTTGGAGGTGCGGCACAGCGCAAACACGCCCTTGCCCTTTTCCTCCATATATTTGGCGTAGGGCAGGATGGAATCCAGCCCCATGTAGGGCGACAGGGTGACGAAATCGGCCTCGAATTCGCCGTCCAGATGCGCCTTGGCGTACAGCTCCGCCGTCTTGGCGATGTCGCCGCGCTTGATGTCCGCGATGGCGATCAGCCCCGCGTCCCGCAGGTAATTCAAGGTGGATTTGTAGGCCAGCAGGCCCTCCAGGCCCAGGGCTTCATAATAGGCGATCTGCACCTTGTAGCAGCCGGCCACGCCCTTGGTGGCCTCGATGACGGCCTTGTTGAAGTTGAAGATGTTCTCCCCGCGGGAGAGGGTGGTGCGCGCGAAATCCGCGGGCAGATAGGAATAATCGGTATCCAGGCCCACGCACACGGGGCCCTTTTCCGCTACGGCCTCATACAGCCGGTCGATCTGCATCATCAAAACTCCTCCTTATAAGTGACCACGCCCTGTTTGACCGTGGCCTTCACCTTGCCGGACAGCGTCAGGCCGTCGTAAGGCGTGTTTTTGCTCTTCCCGGCAAACTCCTCTTTGTGTACCGTGTAGGGGTGCGCAAGGTCCACCAGCACCACGTCGCCGTCATACCCCGGCGCCAGCAGGCCCTTGTTGAGGCCCAGGATCTCCGCCGGGCCCTTGCTCATCAGGCGGCTCAGCACTTCCAGCGGCAGGCCGCGATGCTGGCACAGCTTGGTGTAGCAGACGGAAAAGGCCGTCTCCAGCCCCACCATGCCCGGCGCGCCCGCGGCCTTGTCCTCCTCGGAATGGGGGGCGTGGTCGGTGGCGATGGCGTCCACCTGGCCCGCCTCGATGGCGGCGATGAGCGCCTCCACGTCGTCCGCCTCCCGGATGGGCGGGTTGACGCGGTACCCGGTGTGGGAGAACCACAGGTGGTGCGGCGTCACCTCGCAGGTGACGGCCACGCCCCGGCGCTTGGCGGTGGAGATGTCCTCCATGGCCTCCTTGGTGCTGACGTGGCACAGGTGCAGCTTCGCGCCCGTGGACTGCGCCAGGTACAGGTTGCGCGCGGTCTCCAAATTCTCCGCCAGGCGGTAATCCAGGGCCGACAGGTCCATGTCCTCGGCGTGGCTCATCACCGTCAGGCCCTTGGCCGCGGCGATCACCATGGCGTCGTACATCACCTTCGACGCGCGCACGCCCTTGCCGTCCTCGCTGATGAAGCGCAGGTTTTTCGGCAGGGCCTTCAGGTGGCTGACGGTCTCGCCGTCAAAGTCCTTGGTGATGGAAACGCATTGGTTGATGTCGCACAGGCCGATGCGCGCGGCGTCGTCCATCAGGCTTTGGGCCATGGCCGCCGAGGAACACACGGGCTTGGTGTTTGCCATGCAGTTGACGAAGGTGTAGCCCCCCCGGGCCGCGGCGCGGCTACCCGTCTCCAGCGTCTCCTTATACTCGTACCCCGGCGTGCGGAAATGACAGTGCAGGTCGATGAACGCGGGCAGGGCCGTCAGCCCGGCGGCGTCCAGCACCTCCTCGCCCTCCCCGGGCACAAGCCCCGGCGCGGCCTCGCTGATCTTGCCGTCCCGGATGCGCACATCGGCGCTGCGCGTCCCCGCGGCGTCCGTCAGCACGGCATTTTGAATGAGCATCTTCCGGCCTCCTTTTCAGCGTCTGTTTTAAAACAGACTTGTCAGAAAAAAAGCTCTTTCCCACAAATAGGAAAGAGCTTCAAACGACGGTGAAGGGAAGGAAAACACCATGCCCACGGCCAACCAGCAAACCCTTGCACAGCACCGCCATGACGCAGTTCCTCCCCCTCGGAATTTATTTTCATCTTATTTTATCATTGCGGCAGAAGATTGTCAATTCCAAGGGTATGCAGAAGATAGCGGTTTGTGATGGGGTTTTTCTGTGTGTAATCCACAAAGACGGCCTGTTTTGCCCCGTACAGCAGCGCCACGCCCCGGCGCACGCCGGGCAGGGGCGGTGTGCGCTGGGCCAGGGCGTGCACGGCGCGGCCCAAAGCGGGGTCGTGGACGTGCAGGCAGGCGGGCAGCCGCCCGGTGGCGTTGGTCTCCAGGCGGTCGCACACCAAAGCGTCGCGCAGCAGCGCGGCATCCACCCCGGACAGCGTTTGGCCCCAGGCCAGCAAAAAGGCGGTGTAATCGTCCAGCGGCACGTGATGGGTGCCCAGGGGCGCCGCCGCCTCGCCCAGGCGGCGGTAAAAGGCAAAGGGCGTCAGGCCGCCGGCCTGCATCAGGTAGGCGGCGGTGCGCCGGAAACGGCCCGCATTGTACACGCGCTCCAAGGCGTCCTCCACCGCGTGCAGTACCGCCAGGTCGGCCTCGCTCAGCCAGGGCGTGCGCGTCACCTCGTAGGGGGGCAGGGGCGAAAATTCGCAGGGGAACTGCTGCGGCTCCTCGCGCATGGCCGCGCCGTGCAGCAGCTTCAAAAAGCCCAGCTGCAGCATGTCGGCCCCCAGGGCGTAGCCCGTGCCAAAGCTGGCGGCAAAGGTGTCCAGGTCCTCGTAGGGCAGCCCGGCAATGAGGTCGATGTGCAGGTGCAGGCTGCCGTAGCCCACCAAGCGGCGGATGTTTTGCTGCAGCCGCGCCACGTCCGTTTTGCGGCGCACCGCGGCCAGCGTTTTTTCGCAGAAGGACTGCATGCCGATCTCCAGCTGCACGGCGCCGGGAGGCATGCGCCCCAGCAGTTCCAGCGTATCCTCCCGCAAAATATCCCCGGCCAGCTCGAAGTGGAAGCGGGTGCCCGCCGGGATCTCTTTGCCGTAGTGCTCTAAAAGGAATTGTAAAATGGCATTGGCGTGGGCGGGGTTTGCGTTGAACGTCCGGTCGATGAACTTGATGGTCCTGGCGCCGGAATTCGCCAGCGTCAGAATGTTTTGGAACGCCTCCTCCAGGGGGAACCAGCGCGGCTTGCCGCACCGGCCCGACAGGCAGAAGGCGCAGGAGAACGGGCAGCCGCGGCTGGTCTCCAAATAGGCGATGCGCCCGCCCAGGGCCGCCAGGTACTCCGGCCCATAGGGGCTGGGCACCCGGCCGGGCAGCACGCAGGGCGGGGCCAGCGCCTCCCGGGTGCACAGGCCGGGGATGTCCCGCGGCGCCCCGCCCGCGGCCAGCG
>CATXYA010000100.1 GCA_958403605.1 uncultured Oscillospiraceae bacterium | reverse complement strand
CGCGCAGCATGGCCCAGCTGGTGCCCGCCGGCTCGTACAGCACGGTGCAGGGGCCGGCCAGCGCGGCCAGGGCGGCGCGGGCGTCTTCATAGGGGCACAGGGCCACGCCCTCGGCCTCCAGCGCGGCGCGCACGGCGGCGGGCACGCGGGCCGCGTCGATGAACAGGCGCGCGGCTTTCGGCTCCACCAGGCAGTAGGACAGCGCGAAGGGGTTGTAGGCGATGTCGTCCGCCCGCAGGTTCAGCAGCCAGGCCACGCTGTCCAGCCGGGTGACCAGCAGCGTGTCGGCCTTCTGCGCGGCCAGCTTCTCCCGCACCTGGGCCAGCTTTTCGGCGGCGGACAGGCCCGCCTCCTCCTTCGTCAGCAGCCAGGCCTCGGTGGCGGGCACGGCGGGCCGGTCCTGCGTCCACAACCCGGCCAAAAAGTCGTAGTCCCGCAGGGCGATGTTTTTTTCCGCCAGCGCCGTTTCCAGCGCCTTGACGGCGGCGGCGCTGGTGCACAGGCCGTCCAGGCCCAGCGCGCCGTTTTCCGGCAGGTTCTCCGCCAGCCAGGCCTCCGCCTTGGGCACGCCGGGCTGGCCCATGCGCATCAATTCGATGCCGCTGCCCGCCAACTGCCGCTCGGCCTGGATGAAGTAGCGGCCGTCCGTCCACAGGGCGGCCTTGTCCGCGGTGACGCACAGCGTGCCTGCGGAGCCGGTGAAGCCCGACAGCCACGCGCGGCCGCGCCAGTGGGCGGGTAAGTACTCGCTCATGTGCGGGTCGCTGGTGGGCACGAAGGCCCCGTCGATGTGCTGTGCTTTCATGGCGGCACGCAGCGCCGCCAGTTTTTCCGGAATCGTCATCGTCTTTCCCCTTTTCTGTTCCCTTTTTCGCTTCCCTTTACGGGCGTATTTCCGCCCAATTATAGCACCCGCCCGCGGAAAGATAAAGCGGTTTTGCGTTTATTTTTCCTCGGTCTCCAATTCCTCCAGGCCGATGTCGTTTTTCACCACGCTGCCCGCGCCGATGGCGCGTCTGCCATATTTCCGGCGGATGGCGTCCAGGCTTTTTTCCAGCTGCTCGCGCTTGGGGTCCTCGCGCCGCGCCTCGTCGAAGAGGGACAGCTGGCGCGCGGCGCCGTCCGTCAGCGAAAGGGCCGTCACCGTCAGCATGCGAATGGGCTTTTTGGCGGGCCAGTTGGCCGCGATGAGCTGTTCGCAGGCCTCGGCCAGCACCTTGGCCAGGTGCGTGGGCGCCTCCAGCTGCTTTTGCCGGGTGATGGCCTTGAGGCTCGTGTCCTTGATGGTGATCTGCACCGCCCCGGCGTAAAGGCCGTGTTCGCGCAGGCGGGCGGCCACCTCGTCCGCCAGGGCCACCACCCCGGCGCGCACGTCGTCCCGGCCCACCAGGTCCCGTTTGAAGGTCATGCCGTTGCCCACGCTTTTCACCTCGGGCCGCTCGTCGGCGCGGCGCACGGGGGCGTCGTCCTGCCCGCGGGCGTAGCGGGAAAGCTCCGTCCCCAGCTTGCCCAGGGCCAGGCGCAGGCCTTCGGGGTCGGCGGCGGCCAGCTGGCCGATGGTGCCGATGCCCAGGCCCGCCAGGGTGCGGCGCACAGAATCGCCCACGTACAGCAGCGCGCCCACGGGCAGCGGCCAGACGATCTCCTGAAAACGTTCCGGGCCGATGACGGTGGTGGCGTCCGGCTTTTTGTAATCGGACCCCAATTTGGCGAACACCTTGTTGAAGCTGACGCCCACGGACAGCGTCAGGCCCGTCTCGGCCTTCACGCGGGCGCGGACGGCGTCGGCCACGGCGGCGGGCGACGGGCCGAACAAATGCCAGGTGCCCGTCATGTCCAGCCAGCTTTCGTCGATGCCGAAGGGCTCCACGCGGTCGGTATACTCCTCATAAATGGCGTTGATGCGCCGGCTGAACACGCGGTACTCGTCATGATGCGGCGGCAGCAGGTGCAGGCCGGGACACTTTTTCATGGCGCTGTACACCGTTTCCGCCGTCTGGATGCCGTATTTTTTCGCGGCCTCGTTCTTCGCCAGGATGATGCCGTGGCGGTGCTCGGGGTCTCCGCACACGGCGGTGGGCACGCCGCGCAGCTCGGGGTGGTGCAGCAGCTCCACCGAGGCGTAAAAGCTGTTGCAGTCACAGTGGAAGATCACACGCTCCATCCGGGCACCTCCCTTTCTCTTCTTTACTTATTATAACAAGTTGTGTTATCATACAAAATAGATACCTTATTATTATTTTTTTATTTTGCCGCCGGAAGCCCGCACCGCGCGGAGGCAAAGGGGCAAAGCTTTTTTATGGAAAGGGGCCATCCACATGGACCAAAAAATCAGCCAGCTGCTGCAGGACCTCGGCGAAGCCGCCGCCAATGCCGCCGACAGCGTTTCCGCCGCCGTACAGAGCGCGCGCGACGCCGTCAGCGAGAAATATGACAGCGTGAAGCTGAGCCTGGAGCGCAGCCGCCTGGAAGACCAGCAGGAGGATATTTTCAGCGACATCGGCCGCATGCTGTTTTTGATGCACACCGGCAAGGTGACGGACACCGTGGCCACCGACGATGGCGACAAAACGCCGCAGCAGGTCATTGACGCGCTGCTGGTGAACGCCGAGCAGGTGCAGCAGCAGATCGACGCCGTGGAGGAAAAGCTGGGCGTGGAGCTGGAAAAAGAAGATACCGTCCAGCCCGCCGACGGCACGCCGTGCCCCTCCTGCGGGCATGTGTGCCGCCCGGACGACGTATTCTGCGCCGCCTGCGGCGGACGGCTGCAGGCCGCCGCGCCTACGGAAGCGCCCGTTGAGGAAGCGCCCGCCGCTGAGGCCGGGGAGGGCCAGGCGTGACGTTTCCCTTTTCCCTGTATGAACTGTTTTGGCTGTTCAGCGTCTATGCCGTGCTGGGGTGGGGGCTGGAGGTGTGCTTCTGCACCATCAACACCGGCCACTTCGTCAACCGCGGATTTCTGAACGGGCCGGTGTGCCCTATCTACGGCTTCGGCATGGTGCTGGTGGTGCTGGTGCTGACGCCTGTTTCAGGCAGCGTCCTGGCGCTGTTTTTCGGCGGCATGCTGCTCACCAGCGCCATCGAGCTGATCGGCGGATGGGCGCTGAAGAAGCTGTTCCACACCTCCTGGTGGGATTATTCCGACCAGCCGTTCAACCTGGGCGGCTATATCTGCCTGAAGTTCAGCCTGGCCTGGGGCCTGTGCGTGGTGGCCGTCATGCGCGTGCTGCAGCCGCTGGTGTCCACCTTCATCGGCTTTGTCACGGGCATCGGCGGGGGCATCCCCGGCTACATCCTGGCCGCGGTGATCTTCCTGGCCTTTGTGTGCGACCTGGCGGTGACGGTGAACGCCGTCTCCAAGATGAACCGGGACCTGGGCGCCATCGACGACGTGGCGCGCCTGCTGCATGAGGGCAGCGAGGCCATCAGCGAACGGCTGGGCACCGCCGCGCTGGCGGTGGACGAAAACGTGGACGAGAAAAAGCTGGAAGCCGCGGCCCGCATGGACCTGATGCGCGCCGAGCTGCTCGACCACAAAAACGCGGTGGCAAACCGCCTGATGCGCGCCTTCCCCAACATGAGGAGCGTGGGCCATGCCGACGCCTGGGAACAGGTGAAGGACTGGCTGGCTGAAAAGGCCGATCCGGACAAGAAAACAAAGTAAGGAGCTTTTTCCCCTATGAAGACCTCTGCGCCAAAAGGAATGAACGATTATCTGCCCCGCGAGATGCGCGTGCGCGATTACATGCAGCAGAAAATTTTGCAGGTGTACCGCGCCGCGGGCTTTGAGCGCATCTCCACCCCCATTTTGGAGGACATGGAGAACCTGGACAAATCCGAGGGCGGCGACAACCTGAACCTGATCTTCAAGGTGCTGAAACGCGGCGACAAGCTGGACAAGGCGCTGGCGGCGGGCGATGAAAAGCAGCTGGCCGACATGGGCCTGCGCTACGATCTGACGCTGCCGCTTTCGCGCTACTACGCCGCCCACAAGGAACAGCTGGCCAGCCCCTTCAAGGTCATCCAGACCGACCGGGTGTACCGCGCCGAGCGGCCGCAGAAGGGCCGCCTGCGCGAATTTGTGCAGTGCGACATCGACATTTTGGGCGATGACAGCCCCAACGCCGAGGTGGAGCTGATCGACACCACGGCCCGGGCGCTGGAGGCCATCGGCTTCACGGGCTTCACCATCCGCCTCAACGACCGGCGGCTGCTGCGCGGCATGCTGGCGCGCTTCGGCTTCGGTCAGGACCAGCTGGACAGCGTGTGCATCACCTTCGACAAGCTGGACAAGGTGGGCGCGGACGGCGTGGCGGCGGAGCTGCGGGAAAAAGGCTTCGCGGAAAGCGCCGTGACGGCGCTGGCGGAATTTTTGGCGCGGGACGCCTTCACCCTGGCGGACGTGGCCGCGCTGTGCGACGACCCGGCCCCCGGCCAGGCGGTGCGCTGCGTGCTGGACACGGTGACCCAGCTTGCCGCCGGGCGCTATGAGATCCAGTTCGACCCGTCGCTGGTGCGCGGGCAGGGCTACTACACGGGCATGGTGTTCGAGGTGTCCTGCGCGGGCTTTGCCGGCGCGGGGGGCGGCGGCGGGCGCTATGACAACATGGTGGGCAAGTTCCTGGGCCAGCAGGTGCCGGCGGTGGGCTTCTCCATCGGGTTCGAGCGCATCTTCGCCATTTTGATGGACCAGGGCTTCACCGTGCCCGGCGAGCGGCGCTGCGCGCTGCTGTACGCGAAGGACGCGGATTTCGCTGCGGTGCTGAAAGCCGCAGAGGTTTTGCGGGCCGAGTACGACGTCAGCGTGCAGCCCCTGGCGAAAAAGCTGGGCAAGCAGCTGGACAAGCTGGAGCAGGCCGGGTATGCGGCGGCGTGTTTGTTCGACCAATACCCGGAGGTGAAACTCCTGGGCGTGTGAGGCGCCGGGAGTTTCCGCTTTGGTGGCCTGCCGCCTGATCACAATCCTATCGCTGCCCAGCCTGTCTCTGGACAAGCTGGGCAGCGCCTTTCTGCGGCGTGGTGTGCAACATCCGTCCGTAACGCTTACCTTATTAATATAAAAAGGACGGTGAACCACAAATGACCGTGGAAGAAGAGCGCCGTGAGGCGCATTTTAAAAAGATGACCGAGACGCCCGTGCCGAAGTTGGTGGCAAGCCTGGCCGCGCCCACCATCCTCAGCATGCTCATCACCAGCATCTACAATATGGCGGACACGTTTTTCGTCTCCCAGTTGGGCACCAGCGCCGCCGGGGCCGTGGGCGTGGTGTTCAGCCTGATGGCGATGATCCAGGCCGTGGGCTTCACGCTGGGCATGGGCTCGGGCAACCTGGTCTCGCGGCGGCTGGGCGCCCGGGACGTACAGATGGCGGAGACCGTGGCCGCCAGCGGATTTTATCTGGCGCTGTTTTTGGGGCTGGCCATCACGGTGCTGGGCACGGTGTTCCGCGCACCGCTGATGCGCGCGCTGGGCGCCACCGAGACCATCCTGCCCTACGCCGAGGCCTACGGGCACTACATCCTGTTCGCCGCGCCCGTCATGTGCACCTCCTTCGTCATGAACAACATCCTGCGCAGCGAGGGCAAGGCGGCGCTGGCGATGATCGGCATCACCACCGGCGGCATCCTCAACATCTTTTTGGACCCGCTGTTCATCTTCACCTTCGGCCTGGGCACCGCGGGCGCGGCCCTGGCCACAGCGTTGAGCCAGTGCGTCAGCTTTTTGATCCTGCTGTCCATGTTCCTGCGCGGCAAGAGTGACGTGCACCTGCGGCCCAAGTTCATCTCCCGCCGCCCGCGGGTGTACGGCGAGATCATCCAGGTGGGCTTCCCCTCCTTCTGCCGCCAGGGCATCGCCAGCCTGGCCACCATGCAGCTGAACGTGGCCGCCGCTGTTTACGGCGACGCCGCCGTGGCCGCCATGAGCATCTCCAACCGTATCGTCATGTTCATGAACAGCGCCATCATCGGCCTGGGGCAGGGCTTCCAGCCCGTGTGCGGCTTCAACTACGGCGCGGGGCGCTTCCGCCGCGTGCGCGAGGCCATGTATTTCACGGCCAAAACAGCCACGGCCCTCATTCTGACGGTCTCCGCCGTGTGCTTTGTCTTTGCCCCGCAGCTGATGATGCTCTTCCGCAAGGACGACCCGCAGGTCATCGCACTGGGCACCGTGGCCTTCCGCGCCCAGTGCGCCGTGCTGGTGCTGTTCGGCATTGTCACCGTCACCAACATGGCGCTGCAGTGCACGGGCCATTCCGGCCAGGCCACGTTGCTGGCGCTGTGCCGCCAGGGGCT
This sequence comes from uncultured Oscillospiraceae bacterium, assembly GCA_958403605.1. Lineage (GTDB taxonomy): Bacteria > Bacillota > Clostridia > Oscillospirales > Ruminococcaceae > Ruthenibacterium. The sequence continues at coordinate 326 of CATXYA010000100.1, read as the reverse complement.
GTGCTTTTTGCCCCTGATCCTCATTTTGCCGCGCGTGGCCGGGGTGTGGGGCGTGCAGTTCGCCCAGCCCATCGCCGACGTGTGCACCTTCTGCATCAGCCTGCCCTTCTGGTTCCTCTTCCTGAAGGTCTTGAAGGAAAAGGAACGCCTGTCCGAGACGCCCGAGCCCACCGTTTAAACAACAGCCGCGCGGCTGCGCGGCAAAATAAAACAGGTGCGCTGCAAAACGAGAGGTTTTGCAGCGCACCTGTTTTTTTGATCCTTGGAAGGGCAGGCCCGCGGGCGCCCCCTCATCCGCTTCGCTGCGCTCAGCACCTTCCCCCACC
>CATXYA010000099.1 GCA_958403605.1 uncultured Oscillospiraceae bacterium | reverse complement strand
CTCCCCGCATCTTCCTTTCTACTTTCCTTGTCCATCATGTTTGACAATCCTACAAAAATCGGCGGCAAAGGGCAAAAAAGCCCCCGCTTTTGCGGGGGCTTGAAACTCAATGGCCCATTTTGAGCGTCAGCGCGATGATGGCGGCCACGCGGTCGGCGTCCTGAGCGGTGAGCTGCTCCACCATCTCGCGGATGTGCCGCAGGGCGATCTCGTTGCTGACAGGCTTTTCCTCGTAGAGGAAAAACTCCGCCATGGTGATGCCCAAACTGTCGCACAGCCGCTTGAGCGTGTAGGCTGTGGGGCATTTCTGCCCGCGCTCGATCATGCCGACGGAGTTCGTGTTGAGCGCACTTTCAAAGGCAAGCTGCTCTTGGCTGAGCCCTTTCGCCATTCGAAAGTGGCGCAACTTCGCGCCGAGCTCCTGAGTAAATTCTTTGGCTTCCGCCAAGGCGCTTCACCTTCTTCTCTTTTATAATATTGCTCCGCAATAAAAATTTTTGTTTTTGATAAGCCCACAGCGCACACAATTTGCATTGCAAACTGCAGGGGTGGACAAGCGATCGCCAACGGCTACTTTTATTACAGCACTTACCTTTACTTTAGATGCTTTCCCTTTTGGGAGCAAATTATCAAAATAGTGAATTTCACAATATTTAAATAATTGAGAGCAATTTTTTTAAAGAGAACGGCGGTTTTACGGGATTTTTTACCGATTCACGAAGGTTTTTTACCGATATTTACCAGCTGCTGGTGCCGCCGCCGACCATGCCGCCGCCGGAAAAGCCGGAGGTGGAAGAGGAGGAAAAGCCGCCGGCAGAACTGCTTTGGCTCTCGCCCACGCGGGTGTGCAGCTGTGTCATGGAATGGTCGAAGCGGCGGCAGACAAGGCCGCACATCCAATAGGGCGTGTAATCCAGCTCCCCTTCGCCGCTCCACCAGGCGGGCGCGGCCAGCTTGTCAAAACGCTTGGCCCAGTGTTCGGCCAGGCCGAAGACGTAGGCATAGGGCAGCAGGCGGTAAAACATCGCCTCGCCGTCCAGCGCGGCCTGGGCCTGCTGCTCCTCCAACAGCGTTTCGCGCAGGCCCAGCAGCTCGGCGGTCACGCGGCGGGCGTATTGGGTCGGCTGGTCGATGCGCGGCGCCAGCAGACAGGCGGCCAGCACGGCGGCAAAGGCCAGCAGGGGCAGCGCCAAGGGCACCAATGCCAGGCGCGCCGTAAAGAAGGCGCACACCGCGCCCGTCAGGGCCGTCAGACCGATGCCGACAGCCCACCCCGTGCGCTCGCCCGCCTTGGCAAACAGCCAGCGGCGGTGGGCAAAATAGGCCAGCAGGGCGGTGAACACCAGCGGCAGGCCCGTGAACAAGCCCAGCACGCTGGCGCCCTCGGTGAGCAGCGCGCCGCAGAACACCGCGCCCACAGTCAGCAGGCAGGCGGCCAGCACCGGCAGAGCAATGGCCGAAAAGACGGAACCCTTTTTATGCAGCGCGCGCTCGCCCTGGAAGGTGCCCGCCAGCTCCGCCTTGGCCTGCTGCAGCGCCTGATAAAATTCCGGCTGCCATTCCTCGGTGTCACAGGCGGCGGCCCCGTCCGGGAACAAGGCGTCGTAGAAGGTGCGCTGGTAATCGGGGGCCGTGAGCGGCAGCGCGTGCAGGCGGCGCAGTACCAAATGGTCCTCGCTGCCAGAGAGGGCCAGATAGCCCTGATCGGCGAACCACAGCACCAGGGACAACAGATCGCTGTCATCGGCGGAGCCGTCGATGATATAGCCCACCTCGGCGCTGGAGATGCCGTCGGGCGGGGCGGTCTGCGGGCCGGCCTCGGGCAGGCGGCGGGAGGCGATACAGGCGGCCAGCACGGTGACGAGCGCCAGCGCGGCGGCCGCGGCGCAGAAGACCCAGGCGGGCCAGGTGAGCGGCTGGCGGACATTGGTCCAGAAGCCCGCGGGCAGGCGGGCATACAGGCTGATGCCCTCGCCGGCGGCCAAGGGGCGGGTGCTCTCGCCATAGGCGGTGCCGTCCTTCCAGGCCAGGGTGACGCCCGCGGTATTTTCGGTGGTGCCGAACGCGCCGCTGAGCACCTCCAGCGCCGCCTCGTCCGGCAGTGGTTTGTCAAAAGTAACAGCATAAGAAAAATGTTCCACAAGAGCATCGCCATCGGTGCCCAGGATGCCGTAGAACAGCTCGTCGTAATCGGGCACGCGGTCGGCGCCCAAGTCATAACGGAACTGCAGCGTATAGGTGTGAGGGCCGGTGACGGTGGCGTCCTCGTCGCCCAGGCGCACGATGCGGTAGCCGTTCTCCATGGAGAGCTCGGCGCTCTCGCTGGCGCGCAGGTCCGTGATCTCGGCGCGGTAGGGCATCTGCTGCGTCTCGCCGCCGACCTCCTTGGGCAGGCGCACGGAGACGGGGATGCCGCGCACCAGGCCGTGGCGCGGCTGGGTGAAATTGACCGCGATGGTCTCGTTGTGCGTCACGGAGCCGTCGGCGTGCACCTGGGCTTCAACGGCGTAATCGGTGATGGTGTAGCCGGGATCCTCCAGCGACACCGCCGCGGCGGCGGGGGCCAGGCACAGCACCAGGACGGCGCACAGCAAAAGGGCGGACAGACGTTTCATAATGACCTCGTTTCCGGCGCCGCAGCGCCTTTGGGTTCTCCGCAAAAACAGGGGACGGCGGGCAGGCCGCCGCCCCGCGCAAATTTGCGGAAGGCACGGCTATTTTCGCCGCGCGCGGAATAAAAGTAGTATACCACACTTGCAATGCGCGGGCAATTCGGTTATGATACAAAGGCGTGTATTTTGAAAACTTGTTTTAAAGGAGAGAACTGACGCAATGGCCGTTCTTTTGAAAAAATACTTCTGGGTGTTCTTCGTTTCCATGGTGCCCATCGTGGAGCTGCGCGGTGCCATCCCCATCGGTGTGGTGGGCCAGCAGCTGCCGCTGATCCCGGTGCTCATCACCGCAATTTTGGGCAATATGCTGCCGGTGCCCATCATTCTTCTGTTTGCCAAGACGGTGCTCATCTGGTGCACGAAGCTGCCGGGCAAATTGGGCGGCGTCTTCCAGTGGATCTATCAAAAGGGCATGAAGGCCGGCGACAAGATGCAGGAGAAAGCGGGCCGCAGCATTTACATCGGCCTGTTCCTGTTCGTGGCCATCCCGCTGCCCGGCACGGGCGCGTGGACGGGCAGCCTGGGCGCCACGCTGCTGGACCTGAAATTCTGGCCCAGCGTGCTGGCGGTGATGCTGGGCGTGGTGACGGCCGGGCTGATCATGCTGACGCTCAGCACCCTGGGCGTGATGGCAATCTATTGATGCAGCGTCCTTTTCCCAGCCTCCTTTCGGGGCTGGGAATTTTTTTCTGAAAAAACCGGACGTCGGTTGAAGAAATCCGGACGGCGGCGCCGTTCTATGAGTGCAGGGCGGTGAAACGTGCGGGGCCGCCGCTGTGGGCGCCATGCGCCGCTTTCCCGCACACCATGCCTGCGCCCCCGCCCGCACGGGGGCAGCAGGAATTGGCAAGGGGGGAGGCAGAGCATGGATCAGCAGGAATTCACCGCGCTGGTAGAGCAATATCAGCGGCTGGTCTATACCGTCTGCTTCCAACTGGTGCAGGACGCGGCGCTGGCCGAGGACCTGGCCCAGGACACCTTCCTGGCCGCCTATCTTCACCGGGACGACTGCCCGGCGGGGAACTACAAGCCCTGGCTGGCCCGCATTGCCGCCAACAAGGCCAAGGATTATCTGAAAAGTGCCTACCGCCGCCGGGTGCAGCCCGACGACGGCGAGACGGGGCCCCTGGCCTTTATGCCGGACACCCGGGGCGCGCCGGAGGAGATCGTGCTGAGCGCGGATGAGGTGCAGCGGGTGCGGGACGCCGTGCTGGCGCTGAAGGAACCTTACCACAAGGCGGCGGTGCTCTTCTTTTTAGAGGAGCGCAGCGTGGACGAGATCGCCCGCCTGCTGGACCGCCCGCCCAAAACGGTACATACCCAATTGTACCGCGCCAAACAAATGCTCAAGCAAAAGCTCATGGAAGGAGAGACGGACCATGGAACTGTTTACAGCTGACGGCCATCTGACCGATGAAGGGATCCAAGCGGTGGCGGACGGCACACTGGAGGAACTGCAGCGGCTGGAAGCCGCGGAGCACCTCAGCTTTTGTGACCGCTGCCTGGAGCGCTACACCGCTCTGCTGACGGACGACAGCCTGCTCCAGCCCGCCCAGCCGCTGGTGCCGCCGGTGCTGAGCCGCATCCGCCAGCGCGCGGTCCGGCTTTTCTTCAACAAATACACCACCGTGGCCGCGGCGGCTGCGCTGGCCCTGACGCTGTGGGGCACGGGCGTGTTCCAGGCGATGGTGCCCGCGCCGCAGGCAAAGACGCCGGAGCCGCCCAAGACCACCCAGACCATCACGGCCCAGGTCAACAGCTTTTTGAACGACTCGGGCGCCGCCATCACCGGCGCTTTCAACGACCTTTTGACCCGCGCCACAGCGGCGCTCAAACCATCATAAAAGGAGAAATCATGATGAATCGCAAAAATGGATTTTTGGCTTTTGTCTTTGCCTGCTGCTTCGGCGCGGGACAGATGTACCTGGGCTACATGAAACGCGGCCTGTCCCTCATGGCCCTCACCGCGCTGGACGGCATCCTGGTGAGCTTTTTCAACAACAGTGTCTTTTTGGCGCTGATGCCCGTCATCGGGGCTTTCGCCTTCTTCGACACCTTCAACCTGCGCAACCAACTGGACCCGCAGCCCGATGACTTTTTGTTCGATGTGTCCGGCCTGCTGGGCGAGGATTGGAAGGGCATCATCGCCAAACGCCACAAGCTGTTTGGCGGCATCCTCATCGCCCTGGGCGCCTATGCGCTGTACCAGAACTTCGTGGAGCCCGCGCTGTGGAACATCGTGCGCGCCTATGGGCTGACGTGGCTGCAAAACCTGCTGTGGGGCGTGCCCAACCTGCTGGTGGCCGCACTGCTGGTGGGCCTGGGCGTTTACCTGCTGAAAGGGCCTGCCCACAGCAAGGTCATCGACCCTGCCGCGGAAGATTTCGTGCCCTATCAGGGAGGTGGCAAGGATGGACAATGAACAATTGGGCTTGCCGGAGGCGCCCGCCGCGCCCGTCCCGGAACCGATCGCACCGCCGCAGCCGGCGGCAGACCCGGCTCCGGCGCGCCCGGCCCCGCCCGAGCCCAAACGGGTGCGCCGGGTGGGTACCTTCACCATGGGCCTGTGCCTGGTCATCACCGGCCTGGCTTTGACGGTGGGCTTGTTCCGTCCCACCACGGATTTTTCGTTTTTGCTGAAGCCGCTGGTGCTGGTGGCCCTGGGCGCGGAGGTGCTCATCGCTTCCGCCACGGCCAAGGAGCAAAAGCTCAAATATGACTTTTTATCCATGTTCGTGTGCTTTCTGCTGATCATCTGCTCGGCGGCGGGCGCGGTGTGTGCGCCGCTGGTGCAGTATTACGGCCCCCAGCGCCAGGCCAAGATCAATGAGCTGCGCACCCAGTGGAACAACGCGCTGTATGAGAAGCTGAACGGTGCCGAGGACGTGTACAGCATCCACGGCGGCCTGTGGAGCGAGGCGGGCGTCCTGCCCGAGGAGCTGACGCTGGAATCGGTGGCCAAAACAGGCAGTATCTCCGCGGATATCGTGCTGGACGGCGATTACGCCGACGAGGCGGCCTTTGCCGCGGCCTGCCAAAAGCTGCTGCCGGCCCTGACGGGCGCGGGCGTGGAAAACCCCTCCCTGAGCTTCTCCACACTGCAAAGCAAAGGGCGCACCGTGCTCTACGAGCTGGACGTCAACAATGTTTGGCTGCGCAACAAGAGCGCCGCCGAGCTGGCGAAATCGGTGGAGACCCGGCGCTGGAACGAGGAACAAGGCTATTATATGGACGACGAGGAATGGGCGGATTGGCAGCAGGAGCGCCTGGAAGACCTGCTTGACGCGGCCTGACGGCCCCGCTGCGGAGGAAGAAAAATGAAAGCAAGGGGAAAATTGTTTTTGGGACTGCTGCTGGCGGGCGTGCTGGCGGTGCTGGCCCTGTGCGGCTGCATGGGCGTCGGCTTTGAGGGCAGCCGCTGGGGCAGCGAGAGCGGCCTTGCCATGGAGTACACCCGCTTCAACGGCACCGATTCCCAGCGGCTGGAGCTGACGGCCGGCGACGCCCTGCGGGCGGATATCCTCAGCCTGCGCGGCAGCCTGAAGGCCACACTGCGGCGGGAGGGCGGCGAGGTGCTGTACGAGGAAGAAAACCTTCCCACCGGCACCTTCGAGATCGCGATCCCGGAAAGCGGCACCTATGAGCTGGTGCTGTAGGGAAAACGTGCCCGTGGCAGCGTTGATTTTCACAAAAAGGAAGCGTAACGGGACCCGGAGCGGGGCGGCGGAAAGCCGCCCCGCTTTTTTGCGCTGTGGAGAAGGGCCGGTTCGTGGGCGCCCCCTCATCCGGCGCTATGCGCCACCTTCCCCCGCCGGGGGAAGGCGACGCGGGCGGCAAGCCGCCGCCCTGCTTCTACTTGCTAAAAGCTTTACGTTTGTTACTACCTTTACACAAGCGTATAGCTTTGTTGTTTTTCCGCGAAAGCAAGGAAAAACAATTGCCTTCCCCCGGTGGG
>CATXYA010000098.1 GCA_958403605.1 uncultured Oscillospiraceae bacterium | reverse complement strand
TGCAAAAGGCGATAAATAAGATGGTGGTGTTCTCGGTCAGTTTTAGCATCCCCGCCAGGACGAAAATGGTCGTCGGCGTCATGAAGCACTGGATGAGGTAGGCCGCCAGCTCCCCTTTAGAATTTGTTTTGTCTTGTCACCGCACCGCGCGGCGTTTGGGTCTTGGGCGCGCGCCCTTCAGCAGCACCGACAGCACGCCGAAAATGGCCGCCAGCAGCGCCAGGATGATGACGAAGGGCCACATGCTGCCCAGCACGGCGTACAGATACGTCTCGATGAGCACGCGCAGGCTCTCGGGGCTGATGATCAGCTGGCCGCGGGGCAGCAGCGCGCGCACGCTCAGCGGCGCCAGGGCGCCGCACACCGTGGCGGCAATGAGCGCCTGGCAAACGTAGGCCGAGGCGCGGGCCGGGCGGTTGAGCGTGTACAGCAGCCACAGCGCCACCGCCATGCCCAGCGCCAGGCAGCCGGCGATCAGCCACACCTTGCCGCTGACCACCACCAGCATGGGCCGTAAGTAGCCCAAAAACGGGATGGTCACCTTGCCCTCGAAGTCGGCGCGGCAGATGGACGCCATGGTCTGGACGGCCTGGGCGCTCTCCTCGGAGAGGGTGTTGCCCGTGCCGGCCACGTAGCCGGTCAGCGCGTCGTAGATGGCCTGCTCCTTGTCGGGGTACTGGGGCGAATCCACGCCCTGCTGATACAGGGCCTCGGCCGACTCCTCGATGCCCGTCTGGATGTCCGCGGCGCTGACGAAGCCCTCCATCAGCTCGGCGGGAAAGCCGCCCGCGGCGCCGTAGCTGACGTAGTTGTCCGTCAGCTCCGTGCTGGCCAGGGCGGCAAAGCCGCTCTCCCGCGTCTGTTTTTTCAAAAAGTCCACGCTGCACAGCGTGGTGTCCACCAGCAACACGATCGTCAGCAGCACCGCCAGCAGGGACAAGAGCCACGCCGCCAGCAGGGAAAGCCAGCGCGCGGCCTGTTGTTTGGAAACTTTCATGGTACTCCTCCCGCCGGTTTATTGTTTCTGCTGGATCATGGGTCCGGAGGCGTACTCCGCATACACGAAATAGCGCTGGGGCGTGTAGCCGAACTGGTCGAACGGATAGCACGTGTACATGATGAGGTTTTCATCGCTGCGGGTGAAATCATAGGCCGTGGAATCGGAGGCGTCCAGCACCTTGGCCTCGGTGACGCGGTAGCGGTACAGCCCGTAATAGGTGCTGACGGTCACCTCGTCGCCCGGCTGCACGTCCTGCAGGCCTTTGAAAAACGTGCCCGAGTGCCCGGCCAGCAGAATGGTCTGCGATTGGCCGGGGATGCCCGCGCCGTTGTAGATGCCCACGCCCTGATTGAGCTGTGTGGTGCCGTCGCCGTAATACAGCGGGGCCTCCACGGAGGTATGTTCGATGGAGATCTCGCCCACTTTATCGCCAAAGATCGGGTAATCCGCCACGCCGAACTGCAGCGTGCCGCCGGTGGCCAAATTGTCCACCGCGCCGGCAAAGCGGTCCGTGGCCGTGGCCGTGGGCTCCTTGAAGAGCATTTGGGCCAGGCCGAGGTACGGCTTGACGATGGGAGAGAGGGCGATATATACCACCAAACAGGTTAAAACAACAAAGACAAGAGGCAGAACCAGATAGTCCTGCCTCTTGGTTGCGCTGGCAGGTTTTTGCACCTTACTCAGCACGAAGGTCCAGCTTGCGGACGCCGACAACGGCGACACCCAGCACGCAGAACACGCCGACGACCATCGCGATGGCAGCCGTGGCATCCACACCGGTGCGTTTGATGACACCCGTGTTGGAGCCGGCGGCAGCGCCGCCACCAGCGGTGGTGGTGCCGGTAACGGCGGACGTAAACTCATCAGACATCTTCAGAGTGTGCGTATTCGGGGCCGTGACCGTGACCTTGTACGAAGACATACCGCTGGCGATGACCGCCTCGTCGAAGCTGACAGTGATGTCGGCTTTCTTCAAAGCAGCCGTGGCCTTGCCGGCCAGGTCGTTGATGACCGCAGCAGTGCGCTGATCGGCGGGCGTGGCGGCAGCAGCGTTATAGACAGCCTGCAGCTCGGCAACAACCTCCGAAGTCAGCTTGTCAGCATTGCCGACAGCAGCGTAATCGTCCAGGAACTTGACGGCCAGCGCCTTCTGATCAGCAGTGCCGTAAGCGGCGCCGTTCACCAGGGCTTTCAGATCGTCCACGTCACTCTGGGCGGCAAACGCGGTGCAGGCAAGCACAGCGCTCAGCGCGAGCACGAGCATAACGGAAACAAACTTTTTCATGGGGACCTCCTCCTTTCTCGCTTATTTATATCCCGCTGCAGCCCGGCAGTTCCGGCCTGCGGCGGCATATAACAATGTTGGGGGCCGCGCGTCAGAGCCAATGGCCCAGCAGCGGCTTCATGGGCGCGGGGTCGGGCGCGTGCAGCGCCTTGCCCGCAAAGACGGCGCCGGCGTTTTGCTCCAGCCGGGCCGCGGCCTCCTCGCCGCACTTTTTGCGGATCAGGGCCATGGCCTCGCCCAAAAGGGGCGGGCGCTTCGTCATGGAATGAGTATCGCTGGCCACCACATGCACAAGGCCGTGGCGCACCAGGCGCAAAATCAAATTTTTGGCGTGCTTGTGCAGCACCAGGCTGGTGGCGTTCACCTGGATGGACGCCCCGGCCTCGATGAGGTCGAGCAGCAGGTTCGGTTCCTGCAAAATATAGGGATAGCGCTCCACGTGGGCCACCAGCGGGCGGATGCCCTCCAGGCTCAGCCGGTAGAACACGTCGTCCGCCCACTCGGGGTAATAGGTGGTGGGAAATTCCACCAGCAGATACGGGGTGCCCTGCAGGCACAGGCGCTTGACGTCGCAGTCCAGCAGCTGGGGGGAAAAGTAGACCTCCGCCCCCAGCTTCAGGCGCAGGGGCAGCCCGGCGGCCCGGAACTGCCCGGCCAGCCGCACCGCGGCATCGTGGCGGTTTTGCAGGAAAGCGCCCAACTCTTGGCGCTCAAAATTGAAGTGCGGCGTCAGGGCGATGCGCTGCACCCCGGCCTCGGCCTCGGCGCGCAGCAGCTCCAGGGAGACGCCCACGTTGCGGGCGCCGTCGTCGATGCCCGGCAGGATGTGGCAGTGCAGATCGGTGTAGCCGCTTTGCATGGTCATTCCTTATTGCTGTAATCGTAGTTATAGCTGTAATAGTAGCCGCTCTCTTTGCCCGAGGACTTGGTGTTGAAGTCGTTCAGCACCGCGCCCAGGATGTTGGCGTGCACCGTCTCCAGGTTCTTTTTCGCCAGCGCCGCCTGCTCAAAGGTGGCGTGATTCTGGCGCACCACCAGGATGACGCCGTCGGCGTACTGGCTCAGCACCGCCGCGTCGGTGACGACGCCCACGGGCGGGGTGTCGAAGATGATGTAATCATAGTACTTGTCCAATTCCTGCACCAGCTGCCCCATGCGGCGCGAGCCCAGAAGCTCGGCGGGGTTCGGCGGGATGGCGTCGGCGATCATCACATGGATGCCCAGGCCCTTCACCTCGATCAGCGAATCGGCCAGGGCGCCGCCCGCCAGCACATTGGTGATGCCCTTATAGGCCTTGTTGTCGATGCGCAGGTAGCGGTGGATGATGGGCTTGCGCAGGTCACAGTCGATCAGCAGCACCTTGCTGCCCGTCTCGGCCATGGACACCGCCAAATTCACCGCCACGCTGGATTTGCCCTCGCCGGGGATGGCGCTGGTGATGATGAGGCGCTTGCAGGCCTGGTTCACCGCCAGGAACTTGATGTTGGTGCGCAGGCTTTTGAACGCCTCCTGGTAGGGGAAGGGCGCGTCCTTGCCGACCAGCTGGAATTTGCGGGCCGCGCGCTTCTGCGGTTTTGCTGCCATTTGCCCTTCCCTCCTTTACTGTTGTTGGATCTGGATCTGCGGGATCACGCCCAGCACGGTGATGCCCAGGTGCTGGTTGATGTCCTTGTCCGTGGTGAACGTGTTGTTCATCATGCTGCGCAGAAAGACGATGCCCACCGCCAGCACCAGGCCCAGCAGGCCCGCCACGGCGGTGTTCGTCATTTTATTGGGCGAGACGGGGTCCTGCCCCGCGCTGGGCTGCGAGACGATCTTCACGCTGCCCGCGTTCACCGTCTCCACAATGACGGTGGGCGCCTGCTCCACGATGTTGGCCACGATGTTCTGGGCCACCTTGGCATCGGGGTCGCGCACGGCCACCTTCATCACCTGGGTGGAGTTCACCGAGCTGATGGTCACCTTTTCCACCAGCTGGCCGTAGTCCATGTCCAGCGCCAGCTCGTCGATGGTGCGCTGCAGCACCGTGTCGCTCTTCAAAATGACCGCGTAAGTATCCACCAGCTGCTTGGCCGAGTTGATCTGGTCATTGGTGACGGCCGTCTGCTGCTGCGCCCCCTCGCGGGAATTGACGATCAGCGTGGCGCTGGCCTCGTACTGCGGCGTGATCAGCAGCGCGGTGGCGAAGTATCCGGCCACCGCAAACACGACGGCGGAAAGGATCAGCCAAATCAGGTTTTTGCGAAGGATGGCAAATACTTCGCGCAAGTCGATCGTTTCATATTCCTGCTCCAACGGTGGGACCCCCATCTGCTTGTACTTTTGCCAAAGCCGCCCCGCAGGGCGGACTCCCGCAACTTAGAATCATAACCTATTATAACGAAAGAAGGTCCAAAAGTCCACCTGAATTTCACACTTTCATCGTTTTTTGAAGATTTTGGAGGATTTCTAAGAGCCATTATAGTGGTTTCTTCCAGAAAAAAGCAAGCCCTTTGCATCTTCGTCCCCGCATTTTGGCAAAATGGACGCAAAACGCCCCGGGCGGCCTTGCCGGCGCGCCCGGAGCGTTCGCTTGTTTTTTTCGTTTTTGTGTGGGGGACGCGCGTCAGCGCTGCACCAGCTGCACCTCGCTGAACATGCGCTCCGCCGTCAAAAAAGCCATGCCGCTGTGGTAATCATGCCACATATCCCCGGCGTCCAGCAGCTCCGGTGCCAGGGGATGGGGCAGCAGCGCCGTCAGCCCGTCGCCGATGGGCCCCAGACACTCCCGGCGGAAGGCCGGACCGCCCAGGGCGATGTACTGGGGGTTCAGCAGTCCACAGAGCCAGCTCAGCATCTCCACGACGCGGGCCGTGTAGGTGTGGGCGTCCGCGGCGGCGGCCAGCCATTCGTCCACCGTGCCCTCGCCGTGGGGCACCAGCCCCAGCTCCCCGGCAAAGCGGCTGTGGCCGCGGATCACCCGCCCCCCGGCCAGCAGCCCCGCACTGACACAGGTATCTTTAAAGTAGACGTAGGCCATGTTGGTGTCCTCTGGGTCCTCGGCGGGAAACTCCGCCTCATAGCAGCGCCCAAAGCCGATGGCCGTGGCGTTGACGTCGTTTTCCAGCACCACGGGCACACCGTAGCGCCGAGCCAGCTCCTCGCCCAGGGGCACGCGCCGCAGCGCGCCGCTTGCCTCCCCGCGCCAAAAGCCGCCGCCGTCCGCCGCGCCGGGCACGCCGACGCCGATGGCGCGCAGGGGACGCCGCGCCGACAGTTCATCCAAAAAAGGCACGATGGCCCGGGAATAATCGTCCTGCGGCAGCGCCAGCGGCACCGTCTCCACAATGACGCCGCCCACATCCACCACCAGGGCATGGGCCTCTTCGCCGGTGATGCACACCGCCGCGCCGTAATAGCAGCCCGGCACCAGGCGGTAGCGCCCGGCCCGGCGTCCGCCGCTGGAAGCGCCGCAGCCCGCGCGCTCGATCTCGCCGGCGGCCAGCAGCTCCTCCAGCAGCGCGCGCACGGTGGTGGTGCTGATGCCGGTGGCCTCGGCCAGTTCGGCCCGGGTCGCCGTCCCCCGGTTTTTCAGTTCCCGGCGCAGCCGGGTCAAGTTGGCCTGCTTCAGCAGCCCAGGCGTGGCACGCAGCGGTTCCATTCTGTGACCTCCCGCTTTCATCGGAATCTTTTATAAGTTTCTGACACAAGTATAGGCTCCCGGTTCCCCTTTGTCAACCGGGACTTTTTGGGCAGCTTCCCCGCTGCCCCAAAAAACACGTGACACCGTCGCTTGCAGCCGTTACAATAGAAAGCAAACGCACGGCGCACTCAGCGCCGGGAAAGGACACCAAGATGGATCTTCGACCCCTTGAGACCGCGATGTGGGGGGCCGCCAAGGCCAGGGACGCCGCGGCATTTTTGCAGCTCGTCCGCCCGGACGCCGTCATGATCTGCGGGGGCTATCCCTGCAGCGGCAGCCAGTACGCGCAGATCATCACCGGCTTCGACCTGGCCCAGTACCAGCTGTCCGATTTCGAGACCGTGGCGCAGTCCGGCACGGTCTGCCAGGTCCGCTACCGCATCACCACCCAGGTCCATGACCCCCGCAACACCGACCTGGCGGGTACCTTCCACGTCACCTCCACCTGGCAGCAGGACGGCGGCGCCTGGAAGCTCGTCTTCAACATGGATGTCCGCGCGGCGGAGTGAAGGAGGGCGCGGGCGCCCTCTTATGCGGCTGAGACGCAGAACGGCGGCCAATGGCCGCCGCTACGGGTAGGGCAGGGGAAGTTTGCGGACGCCCCCTCTTGGGGAACGTTTCTGCGCGCCCCCTCATCCGTCAGCCGCTTTGCGGCTGCCACCTTCCCCCACCG
>CATXYA010000097.1 GCA_958403605.1 uncultured Oscillospiraceae bacterium | reverse complement strand
TCGTGGCCGTGCAGGTAGGCGCCGTCGATGCCCGCGGCCTTGGCGTCCGCCGTGGCCTGGCCTACGTTTTTGATGATCTTGGTCAGCTTGCGGTCCGACAGGCGCCAGCAGGGCACCTGGGGCATGTAGAAGTTGGGGTTGAAGGACGCCGACACGGGCAGCTTCGTCTGGGTGATGAGGCATTGGGGATTGCCCACGCGCCCCAGCCCCGGCGTCAGCTGGATGAAGAGCTTGGCGCCGTAGACATGCACGCCCTGGGCCAGATCCCGCCAGCCGGAAAAGACCGTGCGGCTGCGGTCGATGCGGGGGAAATAGGAGAGCTGGCCCAGCTCGGTGATGGAGTTGTCGATGCCGTGGCTGACGGGCACCAGGCCCGTGGTGATGAGGCCCACGCCGCCCTTGGCGCGGGCGAAGAAATACTGCAGCATCTTGTCGTTGGGGCGGCCCGTCTCCTCGCACATGTCGATGTTACCCATGGGGGCCATCACCAGGCGGTTCTTCACCGTCACGCGGTTGATCTGGATGGGGCTGAACATCGCGTCATAAGGGTACAGCTCCCGGGTCATGCGGGCGGTCTTGCCCGCGCAGTTGGCGCCGTCGCAGCCGCTGCTCATCCAGCTGCCGTAGCTGTCCACCAGGGCCTGCACGCGCTGGTCTGTATGCATGGTAGTTCCTCCTTTTATCGGTGTTCTTTCTGAAAGAAACAGAACGTTGTTCTGTTTTATACAGCTTTATGGTACGCCCCCGTGAAATATTTGTCAAGGAAGGGCGGATAGTTTGGGGGGGAGTGCCAAGTTTTGGACGGAGTGTTTGAGCGATAAGACGGGCCGGTCTATGGTATACTTAGATTGGATTCTATCAAAGAGGGGAGGCGGCCCGCTTGGAGAACCGGCAGCAGGAGCGCGCGGCGGAGACGGAAGAAAAAATTTTTGAGGCGGCCATGCGCCTGGCGTTCGACGGGGGCATGGAGGCCGCCACCGTGCGCGCCATCTGCAAGGAGGCGGGCGTCTCCACCGGGGCGTTTTACCACCATTTTTCCTCCCGGCGGGATCTGATCGCCCGGGCTTTCGTCCTCTTCGACCACCGGCTGCCCGTGGTGCCCCAGGCGCGGGAGGACCCGGTGGCGGCCCTGTGCGCCATTTTGGAGGGGCAGACGGCCTTTGTGGCCCATGAGACGAAAAAGGTGATCGCCGATTACTATCAGACCTTGCTCGAGCAGGGCGGCGGCGGTGCCATCAGCCCCGGGCGGGCCTATTACCGCGCGGTGGAGCGCTGCGCCCAGGAGGCGCTGGACAGAGGCCTGCTGCGCCCCGGCCCCACGGCGGCGTACATCGCGGATTTCCTCATCCAGTTCGTGCGCGGGCGGCTGTTCGATTGGTGCCTGCACGGGCAGGACTACGACGTGGTGGTCCGTGTGCGGGAGGAGCTGCCGCTGGCCCTGGCGGGCTTTGCGGCGGTTGAAAAAAGCGCCGGGACGCGGTAGAATGAAAGGGAACCAGCGCGCGGACGCGCAAAATGAAATCGATAAAGGAGCGTGACCCCATGGTAGACTTGAAAGCCAAGCCCTACTGCCTGTCGGATGAAGATATCCGCTGGGTGCAGGACACCATCGCCGGCATGACGCCGGAGGAAAAAGTGGGCCAGTTGTTTTTCCAGCTGACCGCTTCCCGCGACGAAGCGTATTTGAAGGAGTTGATGGAGAAGTACCATCTGGGCGGCTGCCGCTACAACCCGGCCCCCGGCGCGGCCATCCAGCAGCAGAACCGCACGCTGCAGCAGTATGCCAAGGTGCCGGTGTTCATCGCCTGCAACACCGAGGCGGGCGGCGACGGCGCCTGCGCGGACGGCACCAACATCGGCGCGGGCATCAAGATCGGCGCCACCCGCAACCCCGATTACGCCTATGCCTTGGGCAAAATGGCCAATGAGGAAGCGGCGGCCATCGGCTGCAACATGGCCTTTGCGCCCGTGTGCGACATCCATTACAACTGGGAGAACACCGAGATCGTCTCCCGCGCCTTCGGCAACGATCCCGCCCGCGTGGCTGAGATGAGCAAGGCCTACATGGACGGCGCGCACACCATTCCGGGCTTTGCCTGCACGGCCAAGCATTTCCCCGGCAACGGCCAGGATTTCCGCGACGCCCATCTGTCCAACAACGTCAACTATTTCGATGTGGACGAGTGGGACGCCACCTATGGCATGGTGTACAAGACGCTGATCGACGGCGGCCTGGACGCCATCATGGGCGGACACATCATGCTGCCGAAATACGCCAAGGCCATCAATCCCGACCTTCAGGACGAGGACATGATGCCAGCCACCCTCAGCCCCGAGATCATGACCACGCTGCTGCGGGACAAGCTGGGCTTCAACGGCATGGTGGTCACGGACGCCAGCCACATGGTGGGTATGACCGACCGCATGAAGCGCAGCGAGATGCTGCCCGCGTCCATCAACGCCGGGTGTGACATGTTCCTGTTCTTCAACGATCCCGACGAGGATTTTGGCGACATGCTGGCCGCTTATCAAAACGGCGTCATCGGCGAGGCGCGCATGACCGAGGCGCTCACGCGCATCCTGGGCCTGAAAGCGCATCTGGGCCTCCATAAAAAGGCGAAAGAGGACCTGGTGCCCGCGCCCGACGTGCTGGCCGAGGCCCTGGGCAAGCCCGAATACAAGGCGATGCACGAGGCCATCAGCCGCGACTGCATCACCCTGGTAAAATACAAGGACAAGGACGTGCTGCCCGTCACGCCGGAGCGGTACAAACGCATCATGATCGTCCACGTCAAGGGCGCCGAGGGCGGCATGGGCTTTTTGATGAAGGCCATGGGCATGGGCGGCGGCAAAAACCCCGCCGAGCTGCTGAAGGAGAAGCTGTGCGCCAAGGGCTTCGACGCCTTCATTTACGAGAGCCCGCTGGACGCCATGAAGAAGAAAGTGGCGGCCGGCGAGAAGCCGGACATCAACCTGTATTTCGCCGGTAAAAACGCCATCAAGGATTTTGTGGCGGATATGGATTTGGTCATCACCCTGTGTGACGTGGCCAGCGGACGGCCCAGCTTCGGTTTGTCCAAGGGCGGCGGCGAGATCCCCTGGTACGTGTTCGAGCTGCCGGTGGTGGTGGTGAGCTGCGCCCAGCCCACCATGCTGGCGGACATCCCCCAGGCGCGCACCTATATCAACACCTACGACGCGAAGCCCGACACCTTCGACGCGCTGGTGGACGCGCTGGAAAAGGGACCGGAGGCCTTCAAGGGCCAGGACCCCATCGACAGCTTCTGCGGCCTGTTCGACGCGCGGCTGTAAAAATTTTTTCGGAACTGCAAAACGCTCCCGGCCCACCAGAGGACCGGGAGCGTTTTCTTGCGGAGCGTGGTTTTTAGTGGGGAGCCGCCGCTTCCTGTGCCTGTGTGAACTGCCGCTTCTGCTCGTCGATGTCCACGATCTTGCCGACGATGGAGCGCAGCGCGCCCGCCCGCCACAGGTATTGGCATTGCACCAGGCACCAAAAATAATGGTCTTCCTGCGGGTGGAGAAGGCGAATGCGAAACTCCTGCGTGCCTTGGCGTTGCCGGTCGGTGAGGGTTTGGCGAATGGTGGCCAGATCGCCGGCAAAAATGTAGGAGGCCGGCAGGTGCCGTACAAAGTCCTCCTGCACAAAGTCGTGACAGCGGAACAATTTGGAGGCATTGGACGTGAAGCGGATGCGATCGCGCTGAAAATCATAATCGAACAGCACGGTGTCTGAGAATTGTTCCAACAACAGATAGCGCTGCTCGTCGTCGGTGAACTGATGCTGGACGGCGGTCAGGTAGCGGAAGAGGATGGCACACACCACCAGGATGACGGCCAGTAAGATCACGGTGCCCAGCGTGACGTTGCACACGATCTCTACCGAGTGCCGGGAGGCCGTGCCCGCGCCCAAACAGACGCCGAGATGCCAGCCGTTGTAGCCCAGGTCCGTCAGCGAGAGGAAGACGGGCGTGTCGTCGTAATTGCCCAAAGAGACCGTCTGCGTGGTCGTGCCAGTGCCTTGCAGCGCGGCGCGCAGGGCGTCCAGGACATCGGCGCGGACGCCGTTTTGCCGCAGATATCCCAAAAGGTTGGTGGATCCGAGCTGCGGCTGAGCGGTGACGCGCAGTACCTGGCCGTCGGCATCCACCAGAAAGCTCGCAATGATCTCGCCCTGGGAAGGCGGATATTCCGAGGTGGAGATCAGCATTTCCGCGTCGATGACGCCGCGCAGCACCCCGGTCAGCTCGCCCTCCAAAAAGACGGGAACGCCCACGGCAAAGCAGTAGATGCCGCCCATGCGCTGGGAGTAGGTAATATTGGAAATGACGGTCTCCCCTCGGGACAGGTGCTCCAGCAAAGCCAGGTCCTCGGGGCGCGGGTCCGTGGCGGCGGCCTGCTGCTGGAAATAGGCGGCGGGCGTGTACAAAAACGTCACGTCCGACCGTTCCTCGTTGAGGGCCAGCAGGTAGGTGTCCAGAAAATCTGCGGGCTGTCCCTGCTGGGCAAGAAGACGTGCAAACGTCTGCATGGTGGCCGTGGTGCCCGCCAGGGAGGACAATGTCTTTTCCCGCTGCCCGCTGGTATAGGCGTTCAGGGTCTCCAGCACCATGCCGTCGAATTCCCGCTGCGTCGTTTGGTGGTAATAGGCGGTCACGCCCGCCACACCGCTGCACAGCAGCAGGGTGCACAGCAGCAAAATGGCCAGATGGCGGTACCGGTGCAAGGACGGCGCCCGGCGCTTGCGCCGCGCGGTGTCGGGTGCCACGGGCGGCGGCAGCGCGGCCTGGGTAGCGGGTGGGAAGGGCAGAGGGAAATGACCGTCCAGCCGGTGGTAGCGCTCGTAAAAATCCTCCGGCGGTACCGGCCTGGAAAAATAGTACCCCTGGCCCACAGAGCACCCCAAGCGCAGCAGATAGGCGCACTGCTGCGCCGTCTCCACGCCCTCGCACAGCACCTGGATCTCCAGGCGGTGGCCGATGTTGATCAGGTTGGGCACCAGGGCCTCGTTGCGGCGCTTCAGCTCCGGATCGTCCGACAAAAAGCGGCGGTCCAACTTGATGACGTCGAAATTCAGATCCTGCCAGACGGTGATGCCCGCGTAACCGGAGCCAAAATCGTCGATGGAGACCTGATACCCGTAGGCGCGCAGGCGGTCGATCAGCTGCTTGGCACCGTTGAATTCATCCAGAAAAATGGTCTCGGTCAACTCAAATTCCAGCAGTTCCGGCGGCACTTGGGCCTGCTGGGCGATGGCGTGCAGGCGGTCCGCCACTTGGGGAGAGTGGGTGTGCAGGCGCGAAAGATTGACGGCCGTGCGCACCACCGGCAGCTGTTTTGCCAGGCGGTCCGCCAAAAACGCGCACACCTGCCGCAGGATGAGCAGGTCCAGATCCACCACGGAGCCGGTGGCCTCCATCAAGGGCAGAAAGCGGTCGGGCTGGATCAGGCCGCCGTCCGGGCCGATGCGCCGGGCCAGGGCTTCGGCGCCCACGATGGCCCCGGTGGCCAAGTCCACCTGCGGCTGCAGATAAAAGCAAAACCGCTCTTCCTGCAGCGCCAGATTCAGCGAGCTCTCCTGCTCGTACTGTACGTCCATTTCCTCGCGCATCGCCCGATTGTACCACACGGGATGGCCTCGCCGTTTTGATTCTTTGCGGGCGAAGTTGGCCCCGTCCAGCGCCAAAGCCACCGTGTCGGCGGTCACACGGCAGATCCCGCAGGCAAGCTGCAGCTTGCACGCGGGGTATCGTGTTTTTTGGCGGGCGAGAAAGCCGTCCGCCTCCTGTTCAAACCGCGCCACCATGTCCTCCGCCGCCATCGGCGATCCCACCTGGAGCAGGACGATAAAATGATCGGCGTAAAGGCGCTCCCGCAGCAGCAGATTGGGAGCGGTCGTCAGGCTTTGCGCAAGCTCCGCAAGCAGACGGTTGCCCTCCGCCACCCCATAAAGGTGGTTCACCGCCTGAAAACCCGTGATGTCGATGTTGAACAGCAGACAGGGATCCGCCTGCGGCAAGGGCCGAATAAGCGCGGCAATTTTTTGTATCCTATTGGTATACACGTCCATTCCGGCGCCCCCCTTCTGCGGCAAGCTCTAAACTCATTATACATCCTATGGTTTAAGAATTACAACCATGGTCGCTTAATAATTAGTACCATGGCTGATAAAATATTTCCATAGCATGGAGGCGGGAAAATGGAGCTTTTGACACAAATGGGACAACGGCTGCTGCTGCGCCGCAAACAAGCCGGGCTCTCTCAGGAGGCGCTGGCGGAACGGGTGGGGGTCACCAGCCAGATGATCTCCTCGGCGGAGCGGGGGAAAAAGGCCATGCGGCCGGAAAATATCGTCCGCATCTGTGCCGCGCTGGAAATGAGCACCGACTACCTGCTCACGGGTAAGCCCGGCGGCGGAGACACCAGGGCGTGGGCGTCCCGGTTGGCGCGGCTCTCGCCGGAGCAGCTTCACCATCTGGAAAATATCGTGGACAGCTTTATGGCTGCGGTGCTGGCGAAGGAGCACACGGAAAAAAGCGGTCCGCAAGAGAAATAAAAGCCACAGGGGCGCCCCGGCATCGCCGGGGCGCCCCTGTGGCTTTTATCAAAAGGCCGTCAGCGCAGCAGACG